>DASUQU010000249.1:0-2394 GCA_036280495.1 Thermomicrobiales bacterium
CTGGGTGGTCGCCGGGAGCACGATGTCCGCCAGCCGCGCGGTATCGGTCATGAACTGCTCGTGGACCACGGTGAAGAGGTCGTCCCGGCGCATCCCCGTGGTGATGAGACCAGCATTTGGCGAGGCACCCACCGGGTTGGCGGCAAAGACGTAGAGACTCATCACCGGCGAATCGCTGACCTCCCCGGTGAGCGCCGCGCCCAGGCGATTCATGTTTATCCGGCGCGGCTCAGGAGGGCACTCAGAGCGATGGCTTAGCGCCTCGCCTTGCCAGGAGACATAGTCCGACGTGGAGTAGAAGAGCCCGCCACCTCGCACCCCGATCTGGCCGACGACTGCCGGCAGCGAGGCAAGCGCGCGACACGTCTGACCGCCGTTGCCGTGCCGTTGGATGCCGTCCGCAAACTTCAGCAGAGCCGGTTTTGTCGTGCCATACCGGCGAGCCAGAGCGACGATCTGCTCCGCCGGAATCCCGGTGATCGCGGCGACTCGCTGCGGTGGGTACTCCTCCACGCGCTGGCGCAAATCCTCCCAGCCCACACTGTGCTGGCGCAGCCAGGCTTCGTCGTGGAGACCTTCCGCGAAGAGGACGTGCATCAGTCCGAGTGCCAGCGCGCCGTCGGTCGCCGGGCGCGGCCGTAGATGCTCGTCGGCCGATCGCGCGGTCGTCGATCGCCGGGGATCGATGACGACCACGTACGCGCCGTCGCGCTGTGCGTCACGCAGGAAGGGCATGAAGTGTGGCGACGTGCTGGCCGGGTTGTGTCCCCAGATGACGATCAGTCGACTGTGGCGAACATCGCACGCATCAGGGGCCAGGCGTCCGCCCAGTGTCAATTTGACCGCGGTTTCGGCCGCGGCACCGCAGATCGAGCGCTCCAGACCGCTGACGCCCATCCGGTTCCAGAGACGGATACTGGCGACTCCCCCCTGGAGCAGGCCAAGCGTGCCGCTGAAGGAATAGGGAAGGATCGCCGCCGCGCCGTGCTCGGCGATGATCGCCTGCCACCGCTCCGCGATCTCCCCGATAGCGTCATCCCAGGAGATGCGCGCCCACTCGCCGCTCCCCTTCCCTCCTACGCGGCGGAGCGGGTACAGCAGCCGGTCCGGAGAGTAGACGCGGTCCAGATAGGGGCGCACCTTGGCGCAGAGCCAACCCCGCGTGAACGGATGATCGGGATCGCCATGAAAGCCGACCGCACGGCCATCGCGAACCTCGACCAAGGTGGCGCAGGTATCCGGGCAGTCGTGCGGGCAGGCGCCGCGGACGACGGAGGTGTCGGGTGACAGGGTGATGGGTGACGGGTGATAGGCGATAGTGGACCGCAGGCTACTGTTCACTTCAATCTCCCGACCACTGGTCATCCTGGCCGTCTGGCCGTCTACTTCTCGACCCCGACTTGCCGACTCCTCTCTTTCGTGTAGTCTACCCGCTCGACCTTCACGATTCTGCGCCGCCGGCGTGGGAGGCGCGATGGCGCGATACATCCTGGGGCGTTTGCTCGGGCTGGTCTTCGTTCTCTTCGCCGTCTCGCTCATCACCTTCTTGTTGACGCGGGCGGTTCCCGGTGATCCGTTCGCCTCGGGAGAGCGTGAACTGCCGGAAGCAACGCAAATCGCGCGCGCCGCGAAGTACGGATTTGATCAGCCGATCCTGGTCCAGTACGGCCGCTACATCTGGAACGTGCTGCACGGCGATTTCGGCATTCCCTTTCAGAGCCCAAGCCAGACGGTCGTCGATTTGATCAAGCAGACCTGGCCGGTAACGCTGATGATCGGGGCGCTGACGATCCTGATCTCCTATCCGCTAGGCATCTTGTTTGGCGTATTGGCGGCGCTGCATCGCAATTCCTGGATCGACTATGGCGTCACGTTCGGTTCGACGCTCGGCATGGTGCTGCCGAACTTCGTGGTGGCTATCTGGTTGATTCTGCTCTTCAGCGTCGGCCTGGGGTGGTTGCCGACGGGAGGGTGGGGCAGTCCTGCCCACCTCGTACTGCCGGTGATCGCCTATTCACTGCTGCCCATGTCGCTCGTCGCGCGCTACACCCGGGTCAGCCTCCTGGAGAGTCTGGGCGCGGACCATGTCCGCACGGCGCGGGCAAAGGGACTCGCCGAGCGCCGGGTGCTGGTCTGGCATGTCGCCCGCAACGCAATGATTCCGTTCGTGACAATCATGATTCCGGAGATTCCGAATATTCTCACCGGGTCGATTTTCATCGAGCAGATCTTCCGGGTGCCCGGCCTCGGCCGCTTCTTCGTGACGTCGACCCTGACCCGGGACTATCCGATGATCCTGGCGCTGGTGCTGCTGGTGGCGGTCGTCTGGGGGATCACCTATCTCTTTACCGACATCCTGTACACGCTGCTCGACCCGCGTATCCGGCTGATCTA
>DASUQU010000250.1:0-26360 GCA_036280495.1 Thermomicrobiales bacterium
AGCCCAGCTCTGCTGAGGGCTCCTAGCACCTGGTGGAGATATGCTTCAGGAATGTCCTGCCGCCCGGCGATCTCCTTGCTGTGTATAGGTCCCTGACCAGCCCGCAGGGCGAGCTCAAAGAGCGCCCGAACCCCGTAGTCCGCGCGACTTGAGACGCGCATTCAGCACCTCATTCGTACTGCCGCTTCGATAGCCAATCAAGTCAAGAACTGCGTGCCGATAACCAGCCCCACGGAGCGCTCCGACAAGTTCGTCCGCGTACTCGATCGCCTTGGCAAATTGGTCGCGGGGCACTTCGAGCCGCGCAATGTCATCGTGGTGACGCACGCGAAAGCCGATAAACCCGAGCCTCCGCACCGCGCTTTCGGCCGCAGCCACCTGCCGTAGTTTTTCGACCGTTATGGGATCGCCATATGCGAAGCGAGACGAGAGGCAGGCGACTGCGGGTTTGTCCCACGTACGGAGCCCCAACGCCTCGGAGAGCAGCCGAATCTCCGCTTTAGCGAGCCCCACATCCTGCAACGGGCTGCGGACGCCGAGCTCCCGGGCAGCGCGAATTCCGGGCCGGAAATCGTCGAGGTCATCCATATTTGAGCCATCGATCACGTGTCGCACGCCTCGAGACTCGGCAAGCTCCTTAAGACGAGTGTAGAGCTCCGACTTGCAGAAGAAGCAACGCTGATGCGTGTTGTCTGCGTAGCGCGGATCGGTTAGCTCGGCGGTATCGACGAGAACATGTTCAGCGCCTATCTCGCTCGCGATGATGCGAGCTTCATCCATTTCCTCGCGCGCATAGGTCTGGGAAAGGCCGGTTGCGGCCAGAGCACGGGAACCAAGCGTTCGGTGAGCAATCTTCAGGAGGTAACTGCTGTCGACTCCTCCGGAGAACGAAACCAAGACTGATCCCATCTCTTCCAGCAACTCTGACAGTTGGGCCTCTTTGCGCTGTGCGGTCGACAGGTCGATCAACGTGTAGTCGTCTCCAAGTTTATAGAGTCGGCGGTGTCCAAGCATACCGTCGGGTCGATCCTAGCAACCCGGGTTCCCTCGGCGCAAATTGAGAGGCCCGGCGCCAATGAGCGCTGGGCCTCCCACTGCTTTCTATGAGGCTGGATCCTAATTCTGGCTTCCTGGATTTAGTGGACGACGGCGGCTGTCGCCAGGCCGGGCCAGCACATCGCTGCCCTGACGTGCACTGGGTTGGTGTGCTAGGCCCTCTTGCCGGCCGGCTGGCGCACCGCGGAAGCCCCGGTCGTCACGTCTCGGCCCGCGATCGCCGCGGTCATCATCGCGTCGCGGTGGCCGCTCCGGCTTGGGCTCAGGCAGCTGCCCGGTCAGCGCGGCCCGACGCGAAAGACTGACTTTTCCGTTCGGCGCCACCTCGGTCACCATCACCGTGATCTCGTCACCGACGTTCACCACGTCCTCAACCCGGTTTACGCGAATCGCCGGGTCCTCCGAGAGTTCGGAGATGTGCACCAACCCGTCTTTGCCGGGAAGGATCTCGACGAAGGCGCCATAGGGCATGATGCTGACGACCTTCCCGTTGTAAATCTCTCCCCGCTCGATCCGAAGCTCCTGAGTGAGACCGAGAATGCGCTGAATAGCCGCTTCTGCCCCGGTCGACTCTGTCGAAGCGACGGACACCGTGCCATCGTCTTCGATGTCGATCCTCGTGCCAGTCTCCTCCTGGATAGATCGGATCATTTTCCCGCCGGGACCGATGACCGCTCCGATCTTCTCCGGGTTGATCTTGAGGCGGATGACGCGCGGCGCAAACTTGGAGAGTTCTCCTCTCGGCCTGTCGATTGCCTGCGTCATTTCCCCAAGGATGAAGAGCCGGCCTTCACGGGCCTGGGTGAGCGCCTCCCGCATGATGTCGGGAGTAATGCCTTTCACCTTGATGTCCATCTGGATGGCGGTGACGCCATCGGCCGTGCCCGCGACCTTGAAGTCCATATCTCCAAGCGCGTCTTCCATGCCCTGGATGTCGCTCAGGATGACGTACTGGCCTCCCTCAGGATCTGTTACCAGCCCCATCGCGATGCCGGCGACAGGCGCAGTGATCGGGACTCCGGCATCCATCAAGGCAAGCGTGCTCCCGCAGACGCTCGCCATCGAGGTTGAGCCGTTCGAGCTGACGACCTCCGAGACCAACCGCATCGTGTATGGAAACTCCTCCGCGCTGGGAATTACGGCCAGCAAAGCTCGTTCGGCGAGAGCGCCATGGCCGATGTCGCGCCGGCTGGTACCGCGCAGTCGCCGGACTTCACCGACGCTGAATGGGGGGAAGTTGTAATGGTGGATGTAACGCTTCCGGTCTTCTGGGCCGATCGAATCGAGCCGCTGCTCCTCGGCGGTCGAGCCGAGAGTGACCGTCGTGATGACCTGAGTTTGGCCACGAGTGAAGATCGCGGAGCCGTGAGTACGTGGGAGGTAGCCAGTCTCGATCCAGATCGGTCGTATCTCGTCCGTCCGCCTCCCGTCGGGCCGCGTGCCATCTTGGAGGATGCTGCTCCGAACCTCCTCCTTCAGGATCGCTTCGAACGCATCCATGATCTCTTTAGAGATGAAGGGTACGGTGTCTTCATCACCTGGTGCTGCAAGGTGGGCAAGCAGCTCCTCTCGAAGGTTGGACGTGCCCTCGAGACGCAGCACTTTGTCAGGGCTATTGATCGTCGACCGGAGACGATCACCGAGGAACTCCCGGACTCTCGTTTCAACCGCTTCGTTCGTCGCCGGTGGCTCAAAAAGCCATTTTTCTTTCCCCGCCTGCCGCTGGAGTTCGATCTGGAGGTCTACGATCCGCCGGATCTCGTCGTGGGCGCGCTCGATACCCGCCACGACCGTCTCCTCGGCGACCTGATTCGACTCTCCCTCCACCATCATGATGGCGTCGTGAGTGCCGGCGACCACCATATCCAGAGCGCTGTTAGCCAACTCGGATTCAGTCGGGTTGATGACGAGTTCACCGTTGACGTAGCCGACCCGGACTGCGCCAATCGGCCCGTCCCAAGGGATCTGTGAGAGCGTCAATGCCGCCGAAGCGCCGTTAATCGAGAGGAGATCCGGGTCGTTTTCCTGGTCGGCGGACATGACCGTGGTAATGACCTGCACTTCGGATTTGTATCCCCTGGGAAACAAAGGCCGAATTGGTCTGTCCGTCAGGCGTGCGGCCAGTGTCGCCGCTTCGGTCGGCCGCCCTTCGCGCTTGATGAAACCGCCGGGAATCTTGCCCGCGGCGTACATCCGCTCTTCATACTCGACCGTCAGTGGAAAGAAGCCTACGGACGCGTTGGCCTCCCGCTCACCCACAACTGTGGTGAGGACCGTCGAGTCCCCGTAGCGAACTACGACCGCGCCGTCGGCTTGCTGAGCGACCAGACCTGTTTCAAACGACAGTGTGCGGCCCGCAAGATCCATTTCCACGCGGGAAACGACGGGGCGATTACTAATGGACATCATTTGTTCCTTTCGCTGGGTGGAGAGATTGCTCAACTTGAACGATGGCTGCCCGGCGAGATTCTGGCCTCCCGTCATGAGGAACTGGAGTCTGGTCACCGCTGGCGCTGACCAGACTCCAATGCCTCACGCGGTCGCGTCCTGGCTGAGCGCTACAGGTTGACTGTCAGGTTGACTCCTTTCATCGGCCATCCAGCCCGTGCACAGGCCCGCGATGAAATGGCCCAAGGCATTCGGCCTTGGACCATCAGCGCGGCTCGATGTATTGCCGGAAACGCGGCGTGGATCCCGGAGCGGACCGGCACCACGCTACTTGCGAAGCCCAAGCCGAGTGATCGTCGCGCGATACCGCTCGACGTCCTTGCTCGCCAGATACGCCAGCAGACGACGCCGCTGTCCCACCAGCTTGAGGAGTCCGCGCCGGGAGTGGAAGTCGTGCTTGTGCTCGCGGAGGTGATCGGTCAGCCCGTTGATCCTCTCGGTGAGGAGAGCGATTTGAACCTCAGGAGAACCGGTATCATCCGCGTGGGTGCGAAACTGCGAAATGATCGTCTCTTTTTGCTCGGTCAGGAGCGCCATACCTCGGGATTCCTCTCAGAAAACAGACGTTTGCAGAAACACAAGACTGCGCTCGTCAGAGCCCTCAACCGGCGAAGTATAGCATTAGAGGCAGTTTCCGATGATGAGTCCCGTTGCGCCGATCATGTGCTCCAAATTCGCCGACTCTAACTGAAGGAACCGACTCGGCATGTTGGCTGTAATTGGCGGAAGCGGCACCTACGATCTCATGGAAACCGGCACGAGTGAAATCCTCCCGGAAACGCCCTTTGGCTCTCCAAGCGGCCCGGTGCGGAAGGGGAGGATTGGAGCGACCGATGTCCTCTTCCTGGCTCGGCATGGTGCCGGTCATGTCTACTCACCCTCGTCCGTTCCCTATCGGGCGAATGTGTTTGCACTCAAGGAACTCGGTGCATCGCATCTCCTGAGTTTGAGCGCCGTCGGAAGCCTACGCGGGGAGTTGCCCCCCAGGACTCTCGTGGTTCCGGATCAGATCATTGATCGAACCGTCTCACGCAGCCGTACTTTCTTCGAATTTGGCGCCGTCGCTCATGTCGGGATTGCCGACCCATTCTGCTCTCAGTTCAGTGACGCGGTGGTCGAGGCAGCTGACGCAGTGCACCGGAATGTACGGCGCGGCGGAACCTACATCTGTATCGAGGGGCCCCAATTCTCGACGCGGGCCGAATCGAATCTCTACCGGTCATGGGGTGCCTCGGTGATTGGCATGACCGCGATGCCGGAAGCCAGACTCGCTCGGGAAGCTGGACTCTGTTACGCGATGCTTGCGATGGTGACGGACTATGATGTTTGGCATGATGCCGAGGCGGACGTAAGCGTCGACGTGGTTGCATCCAACCTCCAGGCCAACAGCGAGGCGGCGCGCGAGATCGTCTTGGATCTCGCGGAGAGTGCGCTTGCCGAGCGGACATGCGGCTGCAAGTCGGCGTTGAAACACGCAATCATGACCGCTCCTGACGAAATTCCGGCGGAAGCCGGGAAGTGGCTGCGTGTACTCGCCGAAGATCTTCCAAGTGCCGACTGACGACGTTCTTGGATATCACTCGCAAAACGCTGCTTTATCTTCTCCCTCTACTGACACTCGTCGTGGGTGTCGGGCTTGCTGAACTCTCCACCGGTCAGGACAGATTAAGAGGCGCCAACGAAGTGCTTGCATTGGCGGCGGCTGCTGCCGGTCCCGTGATTGCGGTGCTTATGCTCGCCACACTCAACCAGCGGTTCGACGACGCCCTCGTCGCGACAGCCGGAATGCTCACCTCTATTGGCACGACAACCCTCTATTCACTCTCGTTGACCCAGGAAGCCAACGCGGCGTTCTACCAAGCCATTGTGATTCGACATTCCTTCTTCGTTTGTGGAGGGTTCCTGGCGCTGGCGGCAGGGGCTCGTCTGTCGCTCTACCTCGACCGAATCAGGAGGTTTCCATTCACACTCCTGGTAGTTGCCCTCTTGCTGACTCTGGTCACGATGACCTTTGGCGAGACGGTGAATGGAGCTCGGTTGTGGCTTCGAGCCGGACCGTTTCAGTTCCAACCATCCGAAATTGCAAGATTGTTCCTGGTTGGGTTCGTCGCTATCTACCTCTATGACCGGCGTCACCTGGTGGTGGCCCCATGGCGGGTAGCCGCGCTCAATCTGCCACCCGCCCCGTATCTCGCGCCTCTCGTGGGCGCGATCCTGGCGGCAGTCGCGTTCCTAACATTACAGAACGACCTCGGAATGGCTGCGCTGGTCGTGCTTGGAGCATACGCATCGGTGGCCGCCGTCGTGAATTCGAGATGGGCGCTCGGGCTAGCCGGCGCCACCTTAGTTGTTATGGCGATTGCATCTTTTGCCGTTTCGCCCAGAGTGCGTGAGCGCGTCGCCGCCTGGCTGGAGCCCTGGTATGACCCGGCGGGCCGTGGCTTCCAGTTTGTGCAGTCGGAATACGCCATGGCGAGCGGAGGTATTGTCGGAGAGGCGGCCACGAACGCGCCTGCCCGTGTCCCCGAAGTGCACACTGACTTCATACTGGTTGCCGTCGCAACTGAGTGGGGCTGGGCGGGAGCGGCGGCAGTGCTTACGTTGGTTGGCATCGTTGTCTGCCGGTGTTTAATCGCAGCGTTGCGCGCAGCGGATGGTTTCCGATCCGTTCTGGCGCTGGGGATCTCCGCCCTGCTTGGAATACAGGTGCTCTTGATCTGCGGCGGCACCCTTCGAATTTTGCCGTTGACGGGAGTTACCCTGCCGCTCCTATCGTATGGAGGGACGTCGATGATCGCTACGCTCTTCGCACTCGGGGTCGTGGCGGGGATCGGTGCGGCAGCGGCGGCTCGATCCGCGGACACGCTCTAGGCTCTAGTCCGGGGAGGCCACTGGCTAGATTCCCGGGGAACTGAGGGCTTCTCGCCGCGGTTGCCGGCAGTTCAAGCGAATACCTACACTGGTTGAAACCGTTGGCGAGAACGGCAGTATCTCCAGCTCGACCTCCCACCGCTCGGATCGCGATTGGACCATGACCGTGACCTACGCTGCGCTGGCTCCTGCTGACTGCATTGGTTCGGCAATGGGGGCAAATCGGTGAGTAGTGCGGCGTTGCGGCAGCCGCCGGCACAGCTGCACGCTCGGCCTGTCAAGCCGCAGCGCGTGGGACTAATTGCTGCGCGAAGCAAGACCGAAGCGCAAGAACTCTCGGCTGTCGTCGCGCGCGCACTTGACACGGCCGGCGTTGAAGTTGTTACCGAAGAGAACCTCGCTATGGGGGCGGGCGACGACACCCCGGTGGACGTCATTATCGTGCTGGGCGGCGACGGCCTGATGATTCGCGCTGCAAACACCTATCCGGAGATCCCTCTGCTTGGGATCAATTTCGGTAACGTCGGTTTCCTGGCGCTCATAGAGCGGCGTGACTGGCAGCGCGCGATCGAGGCCCTGCTCGCGGGGGAGTATTCTGTCCAACAAGGTTCGACGCTGGAGGCGACGCTAATCCGGGAAGGGTCGAGCGTTCCGCAGGGTTGGGCGATAAATGATGTCGTGGTTCGCTCCGGAATGCGCATGGTCGACATCGAAATCTATATCGATGGCCACTTCGTCAACACTTATCCAGGCGACGGGATGATCGTTGCGACGCCTCACGGTAGCACTGCCTACTGCATGGCAGCAGGCGGCCCAATCCTCACCGCCGGCGTAAAGGGGTTCGCGATCGTTCCGATCTCCTGCCATAGCCCGATTCGCACGCCGTTCGTTGTGTCCGAAGACGCGACCATCGAAATGGTCGTCGCGAATAGTCACGACTCCGCACTCATCCTCGACGGGCGGGAGCAAACGCAGTTAGAGCGGTGGGACATCATCCGGGTCTCCAGGGGCGAGCACGCATTCAGACTCGTTACCCTCGAGTCGACCAACTTTTACGAAGCATTTCGGACGAAATTCAATTTCCGAATTCGACCCGATGCCATTCCCAGCCGGGACGCAGCCGACGCGGTCGACGCAACCCGAATGAGCCTACGGAGCGAGGGCCGCGTTCAGACGCCTGTCGTTGGGCAGGCCAGGCGGGATCGCACCGGTCGTGATTGATGAGGGACCATGCGCGGGCCGGGCGGAAGACGCTAGCGGACAACACCGAGCTCCTGAAACCAGGGAATTGCCGCCGTGGATCCTCGATTTGCTTGCTTGCCCCGTGGACCGGAGCGCGGTCCAACTCGACGGGAGCGACCTCGTCTGCGCCCGGTGTGGCCGTCGTTACCCTGTTGTGTCCGGGGTTCCCAGGATGATCCCAGACCAACCCGGATGAGAACAAAAGTTCGAATTGTTCTGTTATACTCTTGGCATGGTGCGCGAAGCAAATCCCGCGATTCGCAGTAGTTCCGAGCATGATCCGTCACTGGACCGTGCCGTCACACCGCGCCAGCTCGTGGAGGACGTGCCGGTCGAACGCAGCTTGCGCCCTCGACGGCTGGCCGAGTACATCGGTCAGGAGCGCGTTAAAGAGACGCTTCAAATTTTCATCGAGGCTGCGAAACAACGTGGCGAATCTCTTGACCATGTCCTGCTCTATGGCCCTCCAGGACTGGGCAAGACGACCCTCGCGGCAATCATCGCCGTCGAGATGGGGGTAAGCCTCCGCATCACGTCCGGGCCCGCGATCGAACGCCAGGGTGACCTGGTGTCGATTTTGACAAACCTCAAATCAGGCGATGTTCTTTTCATCGATGAGATTCACCGTCTCAACCGCGCGGTTGAGGAGGTGTTGTATTCGGCGATGGAAGACTTCGCCGTCGATATAGTCCTCGGCAAAGGGCCGGCGGCGAGGACGATGCGGATCAATCTGCCTAAGTTCACGCTCGTTGGCGCCACCACCCGACTCGCCTTGCTGACCGGGCCATTGCGTGACCGATTCGGGTCCGTACTGCGCCTGGACTTTTACAGCGATGATGCGATGGAAGAAATCGTGCGGCGGTCGGCAGTTGTCCTCGATGTTCCGATTTCGGCGGACGGTGCGCGGGCCTTGGCTCGACGAGCAAGAGGAACGCCACGGGTCGCAAACCGACTCCTGAAGCGGGCCCGCGATTTCGCGGAGGTGCGTGGCGAGGGGTCGATCACGGATCAGGTTGCTTCTGACGCCTTAGAGATGCTCGATATCGATCACCTCGGTCTCGACGACATCGACCGCCGTATCCTTCGCTCGATTGTGGAGAAATTCGGGGGCGGACCGGTGGGGATCGAGACATTGGCGGCGGCAATCAGCGAGGAAACGGACACCGTAATGGATGTGTACGAGCCGTACCTCATCCAGCTCGGCTTCCTCCAGCGGACCCCCCGCGGTCGGATCGCGACCGAGGGCGCCTATGCCCACCTTGGAATCAAAGCCCCCGCTATTTTCGGTCAGCAGCCGGCTCTTTTCGGCGGGGCAAAAGGTTGAGTCAAGTCGCGGTTTCGCCCCGCACGGCTGAAGCTCTTCAAACAGCTGATTTCGACTACCGGTTACCGCGGGAGCTGATTGCCCAGAACCCATTGCCAAGGCGCGATGATTCGCGGCTACTGGTGCTCGACCGGGCTTCCGGGGCGATCCATCACACTACGTTCAGGAGCCTCGGTGATTGGCTAGCGCCTGGCGATCTATTCGTGGCAAATAACAGCAAGGTGATTCCAGCGAGACTTCGGGGGGTTCGACTCGGGAGCGGCGGTAAGATCGAGGTTCTCCTGCTCCGGAGGAGAGATGACGGCGCGTGGACCGCACTCGCCAAGCCGGCGAAGCGTCTCAAGCGCGGTGATCTGGTTGAATTTGCTCCCCGCAGCGCTGGCGTAGATGCCGCCAGGGCAGTTGTTGAGGACAACCACGGTCAGGGAGAACTCGTCATTCGGTTCAGTGAACAAGAGGACGAGCAGCTTGACGCCTACGGCGAGCTCCCGATCCCTCCCTATATCGAGAGTTCGCCAGAGGACCCAACTAGGTACCAAACTGTCTACGCGGCCGTGCCCGGATCCGCCGCCGCGCCGACGGCCGGTATGCACTTCACTCCGGATTTGATCGGCGACCTGCGCTCGCGGGGGTTTGGGTGGGCCGAGGTCACGCTTCATGTCGGCTTGGATACATTTCGACCGGTTACAGAAGATCGCGTCGCCGATCATCCCATCCATGAGGAATGGTGCGAAGTGCCGCTAATCGCGGCGCAGGCTATTGCGGCATGTCGCCAGCGAGGAAGTCGAGTCGTCGCCGTCGGAACTACCGTGGCGAGAACCCTCGAAACGCTCGGAGAAGTCTGGCGAGACGATGCCCCGACCGGTTTCTCGGGATTCACTCGAACGTTCATCCTGCCGGGACACGAATGGAAATTGGTCGACGCGTTGCTTACGAACTTTCATTTGCCACGCTCGACGCTGCTCATGCTCGTCAGCGCGCTCGCGGGAAAGGAGGCAATTATGGGGGCGTATGCCGATGCCATTCGAAACAGGTATCGTTTCTATTCATTCGGCGACGCGATGCTGATTCGATGACGTTATTCGGTCCCAAGGTGAACAGACAAGATCGAGTTGACCAACACGGACGGGGAGTGCGCCATCTCGGAGCCCGGGTGATCGCTTGGGGACTGCCGCTTGCGATTCTTGCGACTGGCTGCGGCGCTACCCCGCCGCTCCAGATTGCTTCTGTCGGCACGCCGAATCCCGCCACGGCGACCCCGGGAGACCGGAGATCATGTTGGGCAGATGACCAGCGAATAGAAGGAGTTGATTCGATGCCGCAGCAGTACACCGAGCAACCCGCGATGCGAATTGACCCGGCCAAGTCATACACAGCGAGTCTGGAGACGAACAAGGGTACGATCGAGGTCGAGTTTTTCCCTGACGACGCTCCGGTCACGGTGAATAACTTCGTCTGCCTTGCGAAGGACGGCTACTTCAACAACACGCCGTTCCATCGCATCGTCACGGGATTCGTTATTCAGGGCGGGGATCCGACCGGCACTGGTTCAGGCGGACCCGGATACAAGTTCGCTGACGAGCCGGTAAAGAGGGATTACGAGCGCGGAACGCTTGCTATGGCAAACGCAGGGCCAAACACGAACGGCAGCCAGTTCTTCATTGTGCTTGACGACCTGCGCGGCAAGCTACCTAAGAACTACACGATTTTCGGCCGCGTGACTGAGGGCATGGATGTGGTCAACACGATCGCTAACACCCCGACGCGCACCGGACCGAGCGGCGAGAACTCCACTCCGACAGAACCCGTCACCCTGGAAAGCGTCACAGTCTCCGAATCCTGAGAACAAGGCCAACCGCCTCCGTGCCATTTCCGGGCCCAAAAAGACCAGGGCCGATGATGGGTCATCGGCCCTGGTCTATGCTGCTAGGCCGCCCGATCTAGTTCGCGGCAAACACCCTCATACTCGTCAAGCAGCCGAAGCCAGAATGACTCCCATTCCGACACATCCGCGCCAGTCAGCGCCGCCTGATCGATGCGCTGGTAGCCTTCATCGAGACGATCTTCAAGTGCCCTTCGACGCGCATCGAGTTCGGCACTCAGGAACGACGAAGACGCCGGCGCGCCCGGATGATATGAGTCCGACACTGCTCATCCTCTCCCGATTACGAAGCGAGCTGAGAGCCGCTCGGCTGGGATTGAATCAGGTCGATCAGGGCGGACGCATCGCGTCGGCTCAACGCTGCGGCCAGGACGCCAAACTCCTGCTTCGCTCGCTCGTCCAAGGCAGCGCCGTCGAGACCAGCTTCCCGGGCGACGGCTTGAAGGTAACGGAGTTGCCGCTGCGTCGCCGGCTGATCCGGCCCAATGGCAGCCACAGAGGCAGTTTCCTGGCGATCGGCACCGGAGTTGGCGCCTGTTCGCGAGGGACCTTTCACTGGAGAATCGACGACCCGGCCCGCAGCCGCGCCAAACTCAAAGTCGGGACAGAACTGCGTTCCGAAACCGAGCGCGGCGAGAGCGCGCCCGATCGCTTTGGTCTCCGCTTTCTCCAGGTAGTCCCGAAAATCGCCGGCTGACTCACTGCCCCAGCCGGTAGCGGATCCACCATCCGGGATCGACACGGTTGCCCGGAAGACAGCCGTGTTGTCGTTGTGAGACACCAGCTGCGTTTCGATCACTGCGTCTGGGTGCCGGTCTCGCATCCAGACCAGCCGCCACTTCACCTCGAGGTAGTCAGAGCCGCCCACGCGGGTGAGATGTCGGGCTGGCTCGAACGGGGTCGTCACGGACATTGGATTCCTCCGTCTATAGAACTTTTGTTCTAATAGTGAATTGTAGAGTCCCGGGTGATCTCTGTCAAGACGTCAACGCGCTAGCTGGAATCGCGCCGCGGCGTGCCGGCAGCGCTGGCCGGAAAGGAGTCGTTCCCGGCGGATGAGTCGCCACTTAGATTGGAATGCTATACTCGGCCGAAGTGTGTACGGACAGTAGTTGTTAGCGGGTGGGTCGAGGTGGACGTCTCCTCTCCTCAGGATCTTCTCCAGCGAACTCTGGCGCAGGTCACACGTGCCGTGGCAACGAAAACGACCTATCCCGTTCTGAGCAACGTCCTCATTGACGCCGACGGGGAAACGCTCAAGCTGGCGGCCACCAACCAGGAAATCGGCATTACTTCCATGATCCCAGCGCAGGTCGACGAGCCGGGACGCGTGACCGTCGACGCTAGATTGCTCTCGGACTTCGTCAATACATTACCCTCGGAGCCAGTTCGATTCTCGATGGAACCCGGGCGCTTGACGCTCAAGGTGAAGGGAGTCGGCGCCGACGCAGAGATCAACGGCATTGACGCGGAAGAGTTTCCGATCCTGCCGCGGGTGGATACTGGCTCATTCACGGCTGGTGTTGACCCGCAAGTCCTCCGCGAAATGATCACGCACGTCGAATTCGCTGCCGCCGCCGATGACAGTCGGCCGGTTCTCGCAGGTGTTCTCGTCCGGTTAGAAGACGACCGCATCACAATGGCGGCGGCTGACGGTTTCCGCCTCGCCGTGCGCGAAGGCGACTTGGCGACACCGGTGCCGGAACGCCTCGACATCATCGTGCCAGCGCGTGCGTTACGCGAGCTCGCTCGGATCGTCGGCGACCGTACGGAACCGATCGAACTCACCGTGACTCCGAACCGCGCGCAACTGGTTGTGCATAGCGGCGAGACCGAGTTCTACTCGCGATTGATCGACGGCACGTTTCCTGATTTTCGCCAGATCGTTCCGCGCGAATTCGCCACCACGCTGGAAGTCGGCCGGGACGAGTTTCTGGCCGCGGTCCGCAGGGCCGGGTTCTTTGCCCGCGACAACAACGATGTCGTGCGTTTGAGCGCGACCGCCGATTCCGATGGACTGGCTCCAGGCGTCCTCCAGGTATCCGCGACGGCAGCGGAGCGAGGTAGCAGCCAAAGCCAAGTGCCTGCCGCAATCAATGGCCCAGAAGGCGAAATCGCCTTCAACTCTCGTTATCTGACCGACGTTCTCTCCATCCTTCGCAGTGGGCGGGTCATGATCGGGATGAACGGGCCAAATCAGGCAGGCGTGGTTCGCCCCCTCGAGTCTGAGTCCTACACGTACGTCATCATGCCCATGGTCATCGGCGCTCACTGACGTTCCTCAGGCAACATTGCTGATGCGCCTGTGCGCCTTGGGGCTGGACGAATTCCGCTCGTTTCGCAGGCTCGATTTGCCCGTCGACCCGGCTGGGTTTCGAATTGTCGGACCCAACGGCAGCGGTAAATCGACGATTCTGGAAGCGATCGCGATGCTCGCAACGACGCGGTCGCCCCGGACGGCGGCAGAGCGTGAAATCCCGCATTGGCAAAGCGGTGTCGACCTTGCCGTTCCTCCCTACGCTCGCCTTCAAGGAGACTTCGAACGAAACGACGGTGCCCATCAGCTTGAGATTGGCATTTCGCTCGCGGATCGCGACCACGGTTCGCTCAAGAAAATCGTTCGGTTTGATGATCGGCCAGTGCGTGCTGTCGACGCAGTTGGTCAGTTCACGACCGTCCACTTCTCTCCGGAAGATGTCAATCTCGTCTCGGGCGCGCCAAGCGCGCGCCGGCGGTACCTCGATATAGCGGTCAGTCAGTCGACTCGTGCCTACTTGCGAGCGCTGTCGCGCTACGGGCGAGTTCTCGAGCAGCGGAACAGCCTTTTGCGTAGCCTTTCGCGTGATCGGACTCTGAACCAAGCCGGTCGCCCCGCCAGGGAGCTCCCGTTCTGGGACGCCGAATTGACCGCGGCCGCGGCCGATCTATTAGCGTTTCGGTTGGGAGCAATTCAGGCGCTCGGCAGTCGCGCCCAGAAACATTTCGAGCACCTGACGGGAGACCCGACCCTCGCCATCTCCTACACTTCATCTAGAATCGATCTCCCGGAGTTCATCGACCCGAACGACGATTGGCGCGCGCCATCACAATCGCTCCGGCAGATGCTCTCCGCGACTTTCTCAGGGGGCCTTGGTGCGCACGCTGCGGAAGAGCTCCGGCGCGGCATCACAGTAGTTGGACCGCACCGTGATGACTTTTGCGTGTCGACGAACGGAGCGGATCTTGCGCGGTATGGATCCCGCGGGCAGCAACGACTTGCCGTTGTCGCCATGAAATTAGCCGAGCTCGATCTTTTGGCGGAGTCACTGAGCGAGCCACCGGTTCTATTGCTCGATGACATACTCTCCGAACTCGACCTGGCTCGGCGAGAAATGGTCGTGGTGGCGCTAGCCGCTCGTACGGCGCAAGTGTGCGTGACGGCAAACGACGAATCCGATCTGGCGTCACCCCACCTCGTGCATCTGCCGCTCTTGCGCACGAGCCCTGGCTTGGTCGAGTTACTCGATGCGGGTTGACGCGATGAACGCGTGTAGGACAGCCGGCGGGCGACTCCGCTGGCTGCGTCCTCCAGTGCGGCTCATGCAGCATTTGATCCGTTGGTTTCCGCGGACACTTTGGCGCTTATCAGTCCTCGGACTAGCGGCAACAACAATGGCCGGGTGTGTTTCGGCAGACGTCGAATCCGGCGTTTTCATGATTAGCACTGCGGATGGAGCGGTCGAATACATCGGCGAGTCGGCGGGCATACCGGTCTGGTCTCCAACGGGCGATGCGCTTGCCTGGGGCAACGAGGACGGTGTGTTTGTGAGGGTTCTTGATGAACCCGAAGCCAGGCAGCTTGCCGACGGGAATGTTCCAGGCGTCCCCGCGTGGTCCCCGGACGGCAACCGGCTCGCCTTCGTCGACAGCGACGCGGCTTCACTTGTGGTTGTGTCTGCAACGTCGGGAAGTGAACAGTTCACTCAACCGATAGACGTAAGCCGTAGTGACGGCTCTCGATTCCCGCTCGTCACGCTTGGCGGACCAACTTGGGCGCCTGACGGCTCGCGCCTCGCATTCGTCTGCTGGGATGGTGCGGGAGACGAAGTCTGCGTCGTTGACGCAGACGGCAGGGGTCTACGACAGGTGACGCGGTTGAAACTTCGCGGATCCGCCGCTGGCACTCCGACTCGACAGTCGACGATGGCCGAATCCAACGCGGGACCTCCCGCGTGGTCACCACGCGGAAACATTGTCGCGGTTCCCATCTACCCCGAGCGACCAGGGGCGCCGACGGGCGTCTTCCTGGTGAACGTCGACGTCGGGGTGGCGAGGCGGGTTTCGTCTTTACAACCTAATTCGGCCGTCAGCTGGTTTCCAAACGGCGGCTCGCTACTCTTTTCGGCCTTCAGGCAAGAGCGAAGTGATGCTATCCGGGTCAGGCTTCGAACCTCAACGTTGCATAGCCTCACCGCCGGGCTTCCACAAGCATCTCGAAATCCCGCTCTTTCCGGTGACGGTTCGCAAATCGCTGTGGAGAGCGGCACTGGCGTCGTGGTGCTAGGAGCGGGGCGCCCAGCCCGGGAATTTACGGTCCCTGGTTTGCGCAGCACATATCCCGCCTGGTCGCCGGGCGGCGAAGCCATAGCGGTGGCCGCCATCACCGATCCGATCGTGATCTATAACTGAACCGAACTGAGAAGGAGTGCGCGACTTGGCCGCGACTTCGTGGCGAATCTTGTCGGACGCTCGTGGCTGGGGAGCAGGGATTCGAACCCCAACTACCTGATCCAGAGTCAGGCGTCCTACCGTTAGACGACTCCCCAAGGCGCGGCTTCGAGTCTAGCATGCGGCGAAAGTGCCGTTCAACGCACTCTTTTCATTTAATCGAGGACTTGGGTCGTTCGATGCCAGGCAGCTGCGCGTAGGCAGCCGTTACTGTGTTGCGGGCCAAGGCCATGGTCGTCACCGGGGTGGTGCCTCCGGGCACCGGCGTATAGGCGCCGGCGACCCGTTCCATTGACTCCGCCTCGGCGTCACCGATTATCCGCCCGGATGCCACGTTCACCCCGAAGTCGATCACGGTTGCACCAGGTCTGATCATGCGCCCGGTAAGTAGGCCCGGGTGGCCGGCGGCCAAGACGACGATATCTGCCTCGCCGGTCTCCACTTCGAGCGGCACCGTCCGACTGTGGCAAAGGGTGACTGTGGCGTCTCGCGCGGTAAGGAGCGCGGCCATTGGCTTGCCGACGACGTTTCCCCGTCCGACAACGACCACCCGCGTGCCGGCGATTGGAATCTGGTAGTGGTCCAGGATCTCTAAACCCGCCAACGGAGTGCTCGGATAAAGAGTCGGGAGCCCGAGATGGAGTCGGCCAACGCTGGTCGGCGAGATACCGTCGACATCCTTAGCGGGAGAGATTGCAGAGATAACGTCGAGCACGTGAATGTGCGGCGGCAAAGGCAACAGCACGATGACACCATGAACGTCATCTCGATCATTCAGTCGTTCGACCGACTCAACAAGTCGCGCGGTAGTCGCGGCGACCGGCAGGAGCACGTCAACGTGGTTGATGCCACAGGCCCCCATCGCAGTCGAAATTGCGTCGCGATAGGCGGAAGATGGTGGGGCGCTCCCGGCCAGGACCGTTGCCAGCGTGGGCGACTTGCCAGTTTCGGCGACAAATGATCGCGCAGCGATCTCGACCTCTGACCGGACTCGCCGGGCGACCGGCGCACCGCGCAGGATCTTGGCAGTCATGTGAGTGATCCCCTTGCCGGCATAGGCACAGCAGACCCGCCTATTGTGTCTAAGAAGCCAGCGTCTTGACGAACTCCCTTCCCAGCTGAAATCGGATCCCCGCAATCGGTGAACTGCTGGGTGCACGACTGTCGCAATCTGACCCGGGTTGGATCGGTCTGACGCTCCGCGTCGACTCCTATTGTCCACTGAAAGAGGCGCCAAGCCGGATGGGGCTGCGTGGTAACCATCTAATACGACACCTACTAATGTGATAACGCCAGCTCAACTGGCGCAACACTAGCCGCTCTCGATTCACTGTCATAATCGCTGGCCGAGATGCCAGTAAATGGGTTGCGTCGTTCCGGCCCGGAAGCATGCTTGACCGTGGGGCAATCAAGTGCTACTATGCAGTCAACGAGTTGCCCGCACGTTGACTCGTAGGCAACAGGCCGAGCGGAACCCCTCCGACTCAGGCAGAGGTGCGAGCGACAATGGGACACGCTGGTGCGGATTTCGGTGGATTGCTGAAGGCGATGCGAGAGGCACGGCGCGTCTCGCAGAGCAAGCTGGCAGAGCGCGCCGACTTCGATCATAGCTATGTAAGCCGTCTCGAGAGTGGGGCGCGAATGCCGACCCGGGACGCGGTCGAGCGCCTAGCGTCGGCGCTGACCCTCTCTCAGTCGGAGGAAGACGGACTGCTCGCGGCGGCCGGGTTCCTTCCTCGCGATGTATCGAGCCTGCTCTCAGACGAGCCGGTGCTTGGCGAGGTTCTCGATCTCCTCCAGAACGACTCCGTACCTGCCGAGTACCGGGACAACATTCGGCAGGTGCTGCGGCTTTTGACCGAGCAGGCGCGATTCGCAGTCCGGCCGCTCGGACAGAATGGGCTCAGTGGAGTTGCGGCCTGACGGATTCCTGTCGGCGAAGTAGAACCGCGGGCGTCAGCGCGCCCGCGGTTCGCTTTTATCAGCGGTGCCCACCGTCTGGTCGACAGGCGATATGACCCGGACCGCCGTCGACTAGCATTGCGGGCGCCCCTTTGCTGTCCCCGCCTTGCCCGCGTGGTGTCGTGCCCGGTTCACTTGGGCCGATTCGTTCGGAGGCAAAGTTGGCGGAGTTCGCCCATCTTCACCTGCACACCGAGTATTCACTGCTCGACGGCATGGGGCGCACGGCAGAGTACGCCGCGCGAGCCAAGGACCTGGGCATCCAACACATCGCCATTACAGACCATGGAGTCATGTATGGCGCCATGGAGTGGTACCGGACGGCAACAAAAGCCGGGCTGCACCCGATTATCGGAGTCGAGGCCTATTTAGCCGAGGGTAGCGCGAGGGCCAAGGAACGCAAGTCTTATCACTTGTTGCTCCTTGCGGAGAACGAAATCGGGTACCGCAACCTCCTGAAGCTCTCCACGCTCGCGCAGCTCGAGGGCTACTACTATCGACCCCGAATAGACCTCGAGATGCTTTCCGAGTACGGGGCCGGCTTAATCGCTACGTCCGCCTGCCTCGGCGGACCCGTAGCCAACAACTTCCTTCACGATCGGCCGGATCTCGCACGTGACTACGCGAGCAAATTGGCGGATATCTTCGGCTCCGGTCGGTTCTTCATCGAACTCCAAGATCACGGAATCGCTGACCAGGTTCGGGTGAATGGTGACTTGATTGCGCTGGCCAGGAGCCTCGATTTGCCGCTCGTGGCCACAAATGACGTCCACTACTGCCAACAGGAAGATGCTCCGGCGCAAGAAATTCTGGTCTGTGTCCAGACCAACACCACTCTCAATGATCCCAAGCGACTGAAGTCGGAGAGTGACCAGCTTTTCCTCAAGAGCCCCGAAGAGATGGCACGCGTCTTTCGCGACGTGCCAGAGGCAATATCAAACACGGTCAGAATCGCGGAGATGTGCTCGCTCGACCTCAGTTTTCGCGGTTATCACCTGCCCGAATTTCCGGTGCCACCCGGGTTTACTCCCGACACGTACCTGGAACAGCTCTGTCGCGAGGGCGCCCACCGACGGTACGGACACGTTTCCGGAGAAGTCGCGGCACGGCTCGAGTACGAGCTCGACGTTATCAAGAACATGGGGTTCGCGAATTATTTTTTGGTCGTTTGGGACTTCATACGGTTTGCCCGGGAGCAGGGGATTCTCGTGGGTCCGGGACGGGGTTCGTCCGCGGGTAGCATCGTAACGTACTCGCTGTCGATCACCGCGCTTGATCCGCTTGCATACGATCTCATTTTCGAGCGGTTTCTGAACCCCTCGCGGATCTCCATGCCAGACATCGACATCGACTTCGCTGATGACCGACGTGATGAAGTCATCGATTACGTCGTGTCGAAATACGGCGACGACCGGGTGGCCCAGATTGTCACCTTCGGCACACTTGCCGCGAAGGCTGCCGTGCGCGACGTGGGGCGCGCCATGGGCCGGTCCTTCGCGGAAACTGATCGCGTCGCGAAACTGATCCCGGTCGGACCCGGGATCACGATCGACGGAGCGCTCGCTAAGGTCCCGGAACTACGGACGATCTACGAGGGTGAGGACGCCGTGCGCGAACTCATCGATGCGGCGCGTAAGGTGGAAGGGATTTCCCGTCATGCATCGACGCACGCCGCAGGGGTCGTCATTTCCCGTGACCCACTCGTGCAGCACGTGCCTTTGCAGCGGGCGGGAGGTAAGAGCGAAGGCGACATCACGACGCAATTCCCGATGGCCCAGCTCGAAGATCTCGGCTTGCTCAAGATGGACTTCCTCGGGCTCCGCACGCTGACGGTCCTTGGCAAAGCGGTAAGCCTCCTCCAGGAGGCGGGCCAGGACATATCCCTTGAGACCATTCCGCTGGACGATCCCAGATCGTTCGAACTTCTTCGCCGGGGCGAAACCACAGGCGTTTTTCAGTTGGAGGCCGGCACCACTTCTCGCATGACGGTCGAGGTTGCGCCGGGCCGGTTCGACGATCTCGTAGCCCTAATGGCTCTCATCCGGCCGGGGCCGATGGCGATGGCACCCGATTACATCGCCCGGAAGCACGGACGAACGCCAATCGAATACGTTCATCCGGAAGTCGAGCCGATTCTTCGCGAGACGTACGGGGTCGCGCTCTATCAAGAGCAAGTTATTCGAATCGCGAACGTTCTCGCCGGTTTTTCGATGTCGGAGGGCGATGGCCTCCGCAAGGCAATGGGCAAGAAATTGCCTGAGGAAATGACGAAGTACAGGGACCGGTTTATTTCGGGATGCGGCGATCGCGGCATCGAGAAGCGCTTGGCGATTGACATATTTGCCATGATAGAGCGATTCGCCGGTTACGGATTCCCAAAGGCACACAGTGCCGCATACGCCGTAATAGCGGCGCAGACTGCATACCTGAAGGCAAACTACCCGGTCGAGTTCATGGCAGCCCTACTTTCATCCGAGCTTGGCAATACCGATCGCATCGTCTCGCTGCTAGCAGAATGCCGACGTGCCGGAATTTCTGTCCTGCCGCCGAACATCAATCGCAGCGCGGTTGAATTTAGTGTTGAGCGCACCGAGGATGGGGCGAGCGCCGTTCGATTCGGACTAGCCGCGGTGAAAAACGTTGGTGTGTCCGCGGTCCGCGCCATCATCGAAAGTCGTCGCGCGGAATCGTCCGGGAGATTTCCATCGTTGAGCGCCGTGTGCGACGCGATCGACTGGTCAACAGCCAATCGGCGCGCACTTGAGGCGCTTGCGAAGGCCGGCGCTCTCGATGAGCTCGGCGACCGCGGAGGCGTTCTCGCGGCTCTCGACGGAGCCATTGCCGCCGCGCAGAAGCGGCAGCGAGCGACGGCCAAGGGGCAGATGGACTTGTTCGGCGGCGGGGGCGTTGAAGACGAGCCGGCATCGCGGCCAATTCAGCCTTCTACTACGGCTCCCCGCGAGATCCTCGAATGGGAAAGAGAGCTGCTCGGGACGTACATGAGCGCCCATCCACTCTCGGAGGTTCTGGATGCGGCTTTACAATCCGAAAACGGCCGGAGCCTCTGCGAAATCGCTCAGCTCGAGGCCCGAGACCTTGGAGCGACCGTACGGCTACTCGCGATGGTGACCAGTGTCCGCCGAATCGTCACAAGAACTGAGCGGTCCATGGCAGTGGCTGTGCTGGAAGATCTCACAGGCCAAATCGATCTCGTGCTGTTCCCGGAGGCGTTTGAGCGCCATGGGGAATCACTTCGCGATGGAGTCATCCTTGATGTACGGGGGCGACTCGAGCGACGCGGCGAGGCGTTGCAGATCGTGTGCGAGTCACTCTCGGCTGATCTACCGACTACTGCCGCCGATGCCTATGAACCAGACAATATTCTCATTCGGTTCCGCCCCGGTGCCGAACCTTGGGCTGAGATCAGGACGATGCAGGAAGTCGACTCCATTCTGAAAAGTCATGAAGGTGACTGCCCGGTCATGATCGAGGTTCCCGCGGAGGCAGGCCGTATGTGCCGGCTGATCAGCAGGACGCTTCGCTGCGAATGGTCGCCCACGCTCGCAGACGAGCTGCATAAAGTGACCGGGGTGCTGGTTGCGGAGTTGCTGCCCGGTGTGCCAGCCAGGCTAGCGTCGTAACACGTCAGAGCTCACACAGGGCGCCGGCGTGAGGAAAGCCAATCCAGGACCTGACCCGGCGACCAGCAGTTCAGGATCTGATTCGGCTTCAACCAGGCTCGCCGAGCCATCGCCACACCGTATTCCATCAGCGAAAAACCCGCGGGGTGATGGGCGTCGCAGTTGATCGTGATCAAGCAGCCGGCCCGACTGGCGCGGTAAGCGAGGGCTGGATCAAGATCGAGGCGCGCTGGATCGGCGTTGATTTCAAGGGCCGTGTCGGTCCGTGCCGCCACCTCGAAGACTTGCTCCCAATCAAAATCCCCGCCTTCGCGACGCTCGATCAAGCGGCCCGACGGGTGGGCGATGATGTCGACATTCGGATTCTCTAGCACCCGCAACAGCCGTGCCGTGATCTCCTCCCGGGGTTGCCGCAAACCGGTGTGGAGCGAAGCGACGACGACGTCCAGACTCGCGAGCGTCTCGTCGTCGAAATCGAGCGAGCCGTCTCTGTGCACTTCGATCTCCGCACCGGTCAGAAGCTGAACGCTGTCCTCGCTGTTCGCCGCGTCGATCTCTAATCTCTGCTGCCGAAGTCGTTCGACATCGAGCCCGCCGGCAACACCCAGGCTGTGACTATGGTCGGTTATCCCGAGCAGACTGTAACCCCGGGCAGCCGCCGCTTCGGCCATCTGGCTGACTGAAGCGGCTCCGTCGCTCCATGTTGTGTGTGCGTGGAACTCGGCATTGATATCCGCAATCGTCACGAGGGACGAGATCTCTTCAAAACGCTCGAATTCTTCGTCACCAGACCGGAGCTCCGGTGGGACGTATGGAAGGCCGCGCAGCGCGTAAATCTCCTCTTCAGTTGCGGCGTTCTCGGGGATTGACCCTAAGCGCTCGATATGAAGCGCGTTCCCGGTGGCCAGGAGGAGCGACGTGCCCCACGACCCGGGATCGGTAAGGAGCACATCCGCGTGTAGTCCATTTGCCAGTGATATTCGCAAGGACCTTTCGTCGCTCCACGCGACGTCAGTAACCATTGCTAAATCAGTAATGGCGGCTGCCGCCCCGGCCAGGTCGGTCGACGCGATAACGAAGTCCAGGTCGCCGACCGTTACCTCCCAGCGCCGGGCGCTGCCCGCGACGCTGACCATGTCCTGTGGCCGCAGCTCCGAGTATGCCGTTAGGAACGCTCTCGCTACCGGCAGCGCCGCGCCAAGCGGCAAGCGGCCCGACCTCCGTCGCACCTCCTCGATACCGGCCAGCATTGTCGCTTCAGCCCGTGCCCCCAAACCTTTAGCCGCCCGCACCCTTCCCGCGGCGAGGGCGTCCTCGAGCGCGGCAAGATTGTCCACACCCAGGTCGGAATGGAGCCGCAAGGCCGTCTTTGCGCCTACCCCGGGGATCGCGATGATCTCGATTAGGGACTCGGGGATGCGTCCGGCGAGTTGATTGTGTGCGTCGAAGCTTCCGGTGTCGAGGATTTGCTTGACTGCGGTAGCAATCCCTTCGCCAATGCCCGGGATATCGCGTAGGCGGCCCTCTGCCGCGACCTCGCTGACTCGGCGCGGGTAAACCCTGATCGATTCAGCGGCACGCGTGAACGCCCGGGTGCGAAACGGACTTTCACCGGCGATCTCCAGCAAACGGCCGTGGCGCTCTAGGATTTCAGCTACGGCCGCGTTGGAGACGACCGCCGTCATGAGGCCCTGGCGGCACGAGCGTCGTTTCGCGCCTTAGATGCCGAGCGACGAATATATCGTTGGATCAGGCTCACGGTGGCCGGCGGGTCCTCGGCTAGAACGAGGACTACGTCTTTCGAGCGAATCATGTTCAAGGCTTGCTGGACCGCGGCGCGTTCGCCCGAGGCCTGAAGGAATATAGGAGGAATTGAATTACTGGCGGCGCCCTGCCGGAGGAGGTCGAGGCGCTCCGGGGCCCAGACACCGTGAGCGATCAAGACACCTCCGTTCCTCCCCAAGAGCCTGGCGACCTCAGAAAGATCGCCCGTCGGAACTTCGGGCATGGGACCAACGACCCGGATTTGACGACCAGGCCCGAGGTTCGCGCATGCGCGGAGCGAGCTGCGCAAGAACCACGACGGCATCGGACGGTCCACGACGATCATGGCTGAGTCGACCTCGAACACGTTGAACGAGCCAGGCATCGATTCGGGCTGAGCGTCGTGGGCCACCAAACCGGCTGCAATTTCAGGCGCTGGAATCCCGCAAGAGCGGGCGATTGCCGTGGCCATAAGAGCGTTCTGGACAGCGAAGGGGATAGTGCCCTCGCGTGTCGAGGGCAGCCGCCGGACCTCGGTAATCGACTGCGTTAACCCGTTCTCCCGAATGGTGATGGAGCCATGCTCAAGCCAGCAGGCATCGCCCCCATGGACTATGTGGCGGCGTAGAACTGGAGCTTCAACGCTGATCCCGACCAAATAACGACCGTCAGGTCCCTGGACACCATCACCCTCGTCAGAAAGCGCAAAGTCGTCAGCGTTCAGAACGAGCCGGCCCGTAGGTGCAACGCTCGACATGATGAGCTGGAGCGCGCGGCGCGCTTGAAGTGCCTCCGGCGTGAGGAAACATGCCTCACTGTTCGCGCATAGATTTGCGACGGCGACGATGGGGTACTTCGCTCCGGGAGCACCGGCGGTTTGAACTGTCGCCCAGTCGAGCTCCTGAAGCGCGATGTCGAGACCACCGGCAGCGAGCCGCGTCAATGCCCGGGACCATGGACCTAGTTCGCCGCGCTGACGCTCACCCTCGATCTCGACACCGTGATCGGTCCACGATGCGAACCTATATCCGGCGGCTCGCAAGATCGATTCCGTCGTGCGGAGCACGCTGGTCTTACCTTTCGAGCCGGCCACGGCGATGACCGGTGCTACCCGCTCGCGATCGAGGCGAGTTCGCCAGTCAGCGAATCGAGTCGGGCGGAGAGTGCGGCCCGGGTAGGGTGTGATCGGCTCGGCGATCACAGGAAGGACCGGCGGGAATCATGCTCGCCCAGTGCGAGCCGGAGATGCGGAAGAATATTTCGTATCGCTGCACCGCGATGACTCACTGCGTTCTTCTCCTCATCGAGAAGTTCGGCCACTGTTCGCCCGTCCGGGAGCAAGAAGACCGAGTCGTAACCGAAGCCCCTGGATCCCCGCTCCTGGTCAAGGATAGTACCGTTAAGCGTTCCCTCGCTCGTCCAAACGATCCCGTCCGGAGTGGCGATGGTGACGGCGCAAATAAAACGCGCCTCTCTGCGATCTGGAGGAACGTCCTGAAGCGCGGATAGCAGTGCCTGTCGGTTCCTGGCGTCATCTGGGGGTTCCCCCGAGAACCGCGCGGAACGCACTCCTGGCGCGCCCTCGAGCGCCGCAACCTCCAGTCCAGAATCGTCTCCAAGTGCCACCATGCCCGAGGCTCTGGCGGCAAATAGCGCCTTGAGGTCCGCGTTCTCGCGCAGTGTGGCCCCGGTCTCATCGGGCGAAGCAAGCCCAAGGTCGCCGAGACTAACGACTCCGACGTCACGTGGAACCAGGGCACGGATCTCGCGGATTTTCCCTGGATTCGAACTGGCAACGAGGAGTCGATGAGCGAATGTCTTGTCCATGCCTACCAAGTCAGGAGGGGTTGTCGACCCGGGGTAGGCCAAACAGGCCGACCGCGTTTCTTGATGTGAGCCGGCAGAGTTCCTCTCCATTCAACCCCCACAGCGGGCCCAAAACCGCGGCAATTCCGGGGAGATTGACGGGGCTATTACGCCGGCTCCGAGAGCCGGGCGGGGCCAGATAGGGCGAGTCAGTCTCAAGCAACAATCGATCGACTGGAATCCGCGCAAGCGAGTTGCGCAGCGGTTCCGAGGACCGCCGCGTTGCCAGTCCGCCGATGCCGGCGAAGCAGCCGCGGTCTCTTGCCCAGTCTGCGAGGCGCTGAGTGCCGTCAAACGAGTGAAGCACGATCGGTGCCAATGTCGGCAAGCGGTCGAACTCATGGATCAGCTCTTCCGACGCGTCCCGCTGGTGCACGATAGTCGGGAGACCGGCCTCCATCGCGACATCCAGCTGGGCCCGAAATGCTCGCGCCTGCTCCCTGAAGCTCGGCGCGTCTCGCGAAAAGTCGAGGCCTGTTTCGCCGATCGCGATTGGACGCAAAACTTTGATCGCGCTCTTGAGTGCACGAAGCAGGGTTGCGTCAAACTGTGCCGCTAATTGAGGATGCAGGCCAAGAGCGAAGTCGATGTCCGGGTGCCCTTCACGCAGTACGCGCGATGACTCCCAGCGGTCAGGCGAGTAGCCGATATTTATGAAATGGCGCACACCCGCGGCACGAGACGACTCGATAACCAATTCCCGATCTTCGTCGAATGCGGGATCGTCGAGATGCGTGTGCGTGTCGACGATCGGTGGGATCCCCGCGGAACCGATCACTTCACCGTCACGCTCTTGGCGAGGTTTCGCGGCCGATCTGGGTCGTTTCCCCGTGCGAGCGCGGCGTGATAGCCGAGAAGTTGACCGGGAACGGACTCGACGATGACGTTGGCTAGACCGGCGTCCGGCACCTCAATGAAGTCATCAAACAGGTCGGTGCCGGCACTCCCAACGCCGACGATGAACCCGCCTCGGCTTCTCAGTTCTGCAGCCCCCGAAAGCACGTCCGTCCGCGTCTCGTCGCCGGGGGCAAGTACCAGGCACGGAGTGCCCGCTTCGACCAGGGCGATAACGCCATGCTTCAGCTCGCCGGCAGCAAAACCCTCGGCGTGGATGTAGCTCACTTCCTTGATCTTCAGCGCCGCCTCGAGTGCTGACGGGTAGTGCGGACCGCGCCCGATCACGAAAAGGTGGTCAGCCGCGGCGACGCGAGTCGCGACCTCTGCGATCCGCTGTCGGGAACCGTTCAGCAGGAATGACTCGATCGCGTCGGCGGCGCGCAGCACCAGGTCGGCGCCGGCGGCCCAGCGCCGATCAACGGCATGAGCTGCCAGGAGCAGCGCCGCCAGCATAGACGTGTACGACTTCGTGGCGAGAACACACTGTTCGGGCCCAGCACGCAGGAGGACCCGGGTGTCCACGGCCCGGTCGAGCGTCGACATCGGTGTGTTGATGATTGCGGCCAGCGTCGCGCCGCGCTGCTTGGCCCCGGTCATCGCATCGAGCACGTCGACGGTCTCACCGCTCTGTGAGAGCGCGATGACCAGCGATCTTGAATCAAGGGTTCCGGATTTATATCGAAGTTCCGAAGCCGGAATC
>DASUQU010000251.1:0-3220 GCA_036280495.1 Thermomicrobiales bacterium
GAACCCGACTTGCCGATAACCGTACTGCGCGGCCGCCTGCTGCGCTCCATCGGCGGTCGCCAGCCGTATGACCTCATCGAACGCCACTTCGACGTCTTCAGGGTCCGAGGAATGCTCCGGCTGACGCCGCCAGTTGAGAAACTCGATGAAGAACTCGGCTGCGGCGAGAGGATCCCCATTGCGTTCCGCTATCGCGGACAAACGCCGCGTCGCCTCGGCCATCAGCTCCCCATCTGCGGCGCTCCGAGAGCGGTCGAGCACCCCCTCCCAAAGCGTATCGGCCAGGAGATCGTCTTCAGTTTCTTCGGCCAGCTCTGCGAGGCCAAACAGTGCATCCGCCGATTCATCGGGATCACCGCCGAGCGCCGACACCAGGAGCGCCTCGGCCACTTCGGCCAACTCCGGATCGCCGGTCCTCGCCGAGAGCCAGCGTGCAGCCTCCTCTGGGCCCGCCACTGCGAGTGTGCGCGAGAACGATTCCCAGCCCAGTCGCAGCGCATTGTCCAGTCGCGGGCTGCGCGTCAAGCGCAAAGGCGAGGGACCTCCCTCCGCCAATGACACGGGTCCTTTCCAGTCGAATCCGCCGCAAAGTACAGAGTCTACTGGACGAGCGGCTTGACAGATACACAATTCCCCTTTACCGTGCGGCCATGCACAGAAGCGTCGGGACTCCAAGCAAGACCATCCGCGACCACGGGCTGGCTGCCGCCCGCTGGTACGGCTTCGTCTTTTTTGGCTACGTTCCCCCGGCGCTGCTGGCGGGACGGGAGGCGACCAGCCACTAACGTCCCAATAGACCAGAATGCAGCGCCGGGGGACCGAGGCATTGGCCTCGGTTTTTTGTTGCCCGCCATGAGAGGAGGACCCGATGATCGTCACACTCGCCGCCGGAGCGCCAGCGTCGACCATGAACGCCATCGTGGCCGCGGCGACCGCCGCGGGATGTGAGTCCCGGACATTCGACGATGGACACGGCGGCACCGTGGTCGGCGTCACGGGCTCCGTTTCGGTGGCTGGCCTGCCGGGAGTCAGCGCCGTTCTGGAGCAGCACCGGCCATACATGCTCGCCAGCCGAGAGGGCCGCCCGCACGCTCCGACGGTGGTCAAAGTGGGCGGTGTGCGGATAGGCGGCGGCCGACCGGTGCTTATCGGCGGACCATGCGTCATCGAAAGCCGGGAATCACTGCTCGAGGCGGCGCGGGCCGTGAAAGCCAGCGGTGCCGACGTGTTGCGCGGGGGAGCCTTCAAGCCACGCACCTCCCCGTACGCGTTCCAGGGTCTCGGCGAAGATGGCCTACGTTACCTCGCCGAAGCGCGAGAGGAGACAGGACTGCCGGTGGTGACGGAGGTGATGGAACCGGATCATGTCGATCTCGTCGCCCGCTACGCGGACATGATCCAGATTGGGGCCCGGAACATGGCCAATTTCCCGCTGCTGCGCCGCGCGGGGCAAGCGGGAAAGCCGGTGCTGCTCAAGCGCGGGTTCTCGGCAACGATCGAGGAATGGCTGATGAGCGCCGAGTACGTGCTCGCGCACGGCAACCCGGACGTCGTCCTTTGTGAGCGCGGCATCCGCGGTTTCGATACGGCAACCCGCTTCACGCTCGACCTGGCGGCGGTGCCGCTCGTCAAGGAACAATCCCACCTACCGATCATCGTCGACCCTAGCCATGGCACAGGTCGCCGCTCGCTGGTCGCTCGCATGGCCCTCGCCGGACTTGCCGCCGGCGCGGACGGACTGATCATCGAGGCCCATCCCGACCCGGACCGCGCGATGTGCGACGCCAGTCAGACGATTACCCCGGCCGAACTGGCCAGCATCGTCGAATCCGGGCGCGTGCTCTACGCCACTCTCCTGGCCGGGTCAGAGTCGGCTGTCGGGCAGCGAGATTCAGTGCCTCTGATGCATCAGGCTTAGGAGGACCCGTGGAACGCTGGTCTTTTCGCATCGTCGACGTCTTTAGCGAGCGTCCGCTGGCGGGTAACCAACTCGCCGTCTTCGAGAATGCGACAAGGATTCCCGAGGCACAGTTGCAACCGCTCGCGCAGGAGATCGGCTACTCGGAGACCGTCTTTGCCTACCCCAAGAGGAATGACGCTCACCAACAGATTCGGATCTTCACGCCGACGAGCGAAATACCCTTCGCCGGGCATCCGGTGCTGGGGACGGCCGTCGTCATCGCGACGAACACCGGCGCGAACCGCGTCGTCCTCGAGACCGGTCGGGGCCTGGTTCCGGTGCGCATCGATCGCACAGTCGGTCCAGCCGCGCGCGGCACGATGGAACAGCCAATTCCCTCGTTCAAAATTTATGACAAGGAAGTCGAGTTTCTGCGGGCGCTTGGCGTCGATCGTTCCGTCCTCCCGGTCACGATCTACGACAATGGGCTCGCTCACGTCTACGCAATGCTGGAGAGACCGGACGACGTTGCCGCCGTAAGACCTGACTTCAGTGCTCTCAGTGAGCTGGCCCGCTCGTCCGGTCTGCCGCTGATGGGGTTCAATGTCTTCTCCGGCTCGGGTCCCGCCTGGAAGACGCGCATGTTCGCGCCAGCGGACGACATTGCCGAGGATCCCGCAACCGGCTCTGCCGCCGGACCTCTGGCGTTGCATCTTGCTCGTCACGGGCGGATCCCGTGGGACACGGAAATTCGCATCGCCCAGGGCGCCGAGATCGGTCGTCCCAGCGAGCTCTTCGCACGCGTCTCAGGCAACGCGGATCACGTGACCCGCATCGAGGTGAGCGGTCACGCGGTACCGGTCGGCGGCGGTTGGTTCGACGGCGAGCTGCTTCGCGCTATCGGGACTGCCTGATGCAGAGGCCGGCTGAGCATTTCATATGAAGTGGGAAAACCTTCGCTTTCCGCTTCTTTCAGTGCGATAGTGAGAGGAAGGTCTGGGTCCGCCGGGACCGGTCGAAACGCGGCGACCGGCCGGCAGGTTATGACTTTTAGGAATGCAAGACGCTCGCCGAGAAGAGTTTGAAGAGTTTAAAGAGTTTGAACTTCTGGGGCACTCCCGCCGGGGAAACCCTTTGCCATTGGCACCGGAAATGACTGATTCACGCTCATGACGCGACCGGCTGCAAGCGACGTGCGGATCGCAATGCCACCGATGCGTCCATTCGTGATCGGCACGGCCGGACACGTCGACCACGGAAAATCGACCCTCGTCAAAGCGCTTACCGGCATCGATCCCGATCGGCTCGCCGAGGAAAAAG
>DASUQU010000252.1:0-4078 GCA_036280495.1 Thermomicrobiales bacterium
GCCATCCAGGGGCTGGAAATCTCCCGATCGCCACTCCAGCGGTACTTCAGGGACAAGCGGGCGATGCTGCGGATGCGTCTGCCGGCATATGGCTCCCCGCCGATCTACGCCATGGTGCTCCATCCGGCCGTCACCGACGCCACCCTTCCTTCCCTCACGAGACAGATCGCGGGGATGGATCTGGCAACGAGCGAGGCGATGTGTGGAAAAGGGGTTCACCCGTTAGCGGCCGGGTGTCGCAACGCCTATATCACCTACTGGCCTAAGCGGATTGCCGCAGTCTCCGGCGTGTTGCTAGCGTTGCTGCTGACCCTTCAGCCGCAGGTCTGGTGGTGGGCGCTCATCCCCTTGATCCTGGCGGTGCCGTTCGCGGTCTCGGGGTGGCTCGCGTGGAGGAGTGCTGGCTGGTACGCCGGGCACCGCGAATGGCTGCTCGTGCAGCGCGGAACGTTTACCCTCACCTCGACCGCCGCCAGGATCGATCAGATCCAATACGTCAGCTGGTCACAAGGTTTGTTCTCTCGTGCAAACGCGACCTTGTCACTGGCCATCTCGGTTGCCACGAGCGGCGGGGCGAGCCTGCTCAGCGACATCCTCGCCTTCCTCTTTCGACCGGTCGAGCCCTCCCTGGTTCGAATCCGCGCCGTCGACGCAACGGACGCCGAGAAAATCGCGATCTCGAGCGGATTCGAACGATCGCTGCCCTCAGGCCTGATGTCGGAGTGACACAACACCGACCGCCTGCGTCTTGCCCGTAGAACACGAGCCAGTCAAGGGTCAGGAAGTCGTGGTCGGCTTCACCCTCACTGGTGGGGACTGCTTGCCAACGTCACTGAGTTATACGGGGCATCTCACCGCGGCATTTTTATGGATCGCCTACCGACCATTCGTTCAGGCAATCCGATCAGTGCGGTGTGCTTGCGATCTGCAGCTCGTGGAAGCGAGCAACCCATTCGTCGGTGCGGTCGTCGGCGAGCTTTACCGTGCGTGGATCGGGGAGCGTGAAATCGGGTGGAGGCATGATGTCCAGCCAGCGCAACAGGGCAATGATCGTCTCCTCGTAGTGAGGGCTGAACTCCTCATAGACGACGCGGTACGGCTCGATTCCGTTCGTGGCGAAGAACTGACCGATGGCGGCGTCCTCTGTCTCCGCCTGGCGCACGAGGGCCGCGATGCCGTCGTAGTCGAAGGTCAGCTCACCCGGTTGCAACGGCTCGTCCCCGAGTCTCCAGGCGCGGCCCAACTTTGGAGCGGTCTGCTCCTGGTTCTGCCCCCAGACGCCGGTCTGCCGGGCTTTGAACCAGGAGATCGCTTGCCGCACCTTGTCCTCACGGCTCACCCAGACGAGATGCAGGTCGGGGAAGAGGCGATCGAGGATCACCGGCAACGGTAGATCCGCCAGCTCAGGCTCCCGCCGCGCGAGGCTCTCGAGATGGAGCAACTGGCGGTAGAGCAGTTTGGCGCCGAAGACCCCATTGGGGGTTGCGCGTGCCTGGCGGAGATGTGTGGCATAGGCCGAATACGTTGGTGTTCGCCACCGCTCCATCCAGAACGACATCTTGTGCCCGAAGAACTCTTTCGGATCACCGGCCAGTCCAGTTGCCTGCAGACCCTGCCCGAGGAGGGTACTCCCAGAGCGGGGAGTCGCCAGCACCAAATAGCACGTCTGTTTGCTCATCCGTTCCCGGTACTTCCTAATAGAAGAAGACGAGCAGGGTCACGGCTAGCAGCGAGCCAATGAGCGCCGGCCAGTAGGCAAGAACGGGCATGAGATCGCCGCTGTAGCCGATGACGGGAATGCGCCAGCGTTTGACGCGCAGCACCGCCGTGAGCACGACCAGCACGATGAATACGTCGAGGATCAACGGGAACCACTCCAGGTAGGTCAGATCTTGCGATTCGACGACGCTGCGAATGACATTGTGATCGAGAATGACGGCGAAGAGGAGGCCACCAGCGGCGACGACCAGCTCGAAGATTGTCAACCCGATGCGGTCCTGAAGGTCGGCATCATGGGCCATGAGCACCAGCAAGAAGAAGAGAAGGATAGCGATAGCCACCTCCAGCACAAGGTGCTCCAGCATCGGGCCGAGGAAATCACGCGCGACCGAGAGATTGAAATAGAGCTCGGGATCAGGTGCGCTAGAGAATCCGTAACCAAGCCCGAAATCGGTGTTGTAGTTGATCAGGTCGTAGCTGAACTCCGAGCTCAGCGGATCCCACCCGCCGTAGACGAACTGCGTGTCGATTCCCGGCAACGAGCGCGGCGTCAGGTCGCGGTAGGCACCGAAATCGGGCACCAGCAAGACACCTTCGGTTTGCACCGGGGACCAGATGCGCAGCCAGATATCCTGCCGGTCGAAGGGGTAGAGGCGGTAGTCGAAGTTCTGTCGAATCGTGCCGCTGAAATACCAACCGATCTGTTCCCCGCCATCTCGCTCGACACGCCAGGCCTCCTCGGCCCGGTAGGCCTCGTCCACCGCTTCTGGCAGGACGACACCCCGCATGACGTGATCTGGAATCTCCGGACCATATGTCTGCCAGACGAAACCACTGATCTTGATGTTGTTGCTGTCGAGAAACTCGAACGATTGCAGAAAGATCCCGGTCGGCACCCGGTAGTCATAGGCAGCGAACGAGTCCGGATGCGCGGCAATGAACGCTTCCAGTTCCTGGGGAGAGGTGACGATCGTCCCGACGTAGTCTTCCCACCGATGAGCACGGACGATGACCCACCAGGTGAAGAGCAGAGCAACCAGCAGGGCTACTGTCCAGATCACCGAGATCAGCCGCGGCCGGTTGACGTTACGCGCTCCAGGTCGCACTACTGCGGCGGCGAACGCCAGGACGAATCCCAACACCAGCAGCATGACCGTCATCAGGTCGTTGCTGCCGGACTCGATGTCCCAGCCGCCATGCTGGCGCAAGTAACGGCTGGCGACGAGGACTGCGAGCGCGCCAAAGAGGACGCTCAGAGCAAGGGCCACGCGGTGAACCGTCGGGATGAACCTGGTCACAGCGCGGACTCCTCGCCCAACTCAGTGTCGGCCGATCCGCTCCACCAGCGTGCGGCCGGTCGGGGCACGGCCAGTCCGCTCGGCATCCCGGTCGAGGCGTGCAAATCCCTCCTGGGCGTAGCGGATGCCGAGCCAGCGCAACGGCTCCGGCTCCCAACGCGGCGAGCGGTGATTGACCGTCGGCAGCTGCGTCAAAGGGGTCACATCGCCGGAGATCAGATCGGTCAGGATACGGCCAAAGAGGTTCGCCGTGGCAACCCCCGAGCCGGTGTAACCCCCGGCGCGGGCAACGCCCGCGGCCGCGTCGTATGACGTCGTCGGCATCCAATCGCGGGGCATCCCCAGCGGACCTCCCCAAGCGTGCGTGAACCGGATGTCCTTGAGCATGGGAAACCACTCGATCGTCATCCGGCGCAGCGTTGCATGGTTCGGTTCGTGACGATCCAGACCGTCGTCGATCAACGAGTGCATACGGTATGGCGCGCCACGGCCCCCGAAAAGGATGCGTCCGTCCGCCGTGCGATTGAGGTAGTCGACAGACATCCGGGACGAGGCGACCAGCTCCCGGTTGCGCCAGCCGATCTGGTCCCAATCGCTCGTAGCAAGTGGCTCGGTAAGGACGATGAGCGAGTACATGGGGACGAGCGTGCGGCGCAGCTTTGGGAGCTGCTGCGAGTAGGCCTCGCCGGCGAGGACGATTGTCCCGGCGCGGAGGTCGCCGTACGGCGTGATCAAGCGCGGCGACGGTCCAGATTCGTAATCGACGACTGGTGTCTGCTCGTAGATCGTGCCCCCATGCCGCTCCACCGCCCGCGCCAGACCCCGCGCCAGCCGCGCGGGATGGACGCTGGCGCCAAAAGGCGAGCAGAGCGCGGCGACTGCGTCGGTGATTCGAACGCGCTCGGCGATTTGCGCGGCGTCGAGCAACTCGTATCGACCGGCGAGTCCGAGCGCGTCAAGTGTCTGGTAGGCGCCCTCGATGCTCGGTCGCTGGTGTTCACCGCGCGCCAGACGTAGCGCACCGCCGCGTGCCCACTGCGCGTCGATTCCCTCATCGGCGA
>DASUQU010000253.1:0-3040 GCA_036280495.1 Thermomicrobiales bacterium
GAGGACTAGCGGCAGGGCATCCAGCTCCGGGGATTCCACGTGCAGGAAATGGACGTTGGCGCCATCGATCTCAGTGGTGAACTGGGGAAACTCGTTGAGCTGCGCCTCCCAGGCACGCCAGTCGTACTCGTTGCGCCAGTAGGCGGCCAGTTCCTGGAGGTAGCTCAGCGGCACGCCTCGCTCCCAGCCGACGCCGGGCAGTGCGCTGGGCCAGCGGGTGCGGTCCAGGCGGCGGTGCAGGTCGTCGAGGGCAGCTTGCGGGATGTCGATGCGGAAGGGCCGAATCTCGCCGCTCGACCCGGCAGGAGTCGCCGCTTGCGCCCACCTCGCAGCGGGCGCCGCGCCGGCCAAGGCCTCGCCGGTCGGTGCCACGGCCGCCCGGGATGCGATGGGTTGCGCCGCCAGCAGACCGGCGACTGCGGCGGTGGCCTGGAAGAGGTAGCGACGGGAGATGGGGTCGTCGTGGTTCCGATATGTCGCGTCGGCGTTTTGCACTACGTTCTCCTTTCGCTGCCGGCTCGGCGAAACGATGGCGAGCGATCGTCGGAGTACCAGTTTCGGAACGAATTGCTCCGTTCCATTCTATCAGAACGGAATGCTATGTTCGATATATACTCAGGTGCATGGAGTCCGAAACCGCGCCGCGACTCAGCGGGCGTCAGGCACAAGCTGCGCGCAATGACCGCCTCATTCTAGAGGCGGCGCGTGAGGTCTTTACGGCCGATTCCGAGGCGCCGATTGCCGCCGTCGCCGAGCGCGCTGGCGTCGGCATCAGCGCGCTCTACCGTCGCTTTCGCAGTAAGGAGGATCTCCTCCGCCATCTCACTTTAGAAGGGCTCCAGCGCTACATTGCCATCGCCGAAGCTGCACTGGCTGACAAGCGCGACCCCTGGGAGGCCTTTGCTATCTTCATGCGCGAGGCGGTCGACGCTGATACTCATGCCCTGACCGTCCATCTGGCCGGCACCTTCACCCCGAGCGAGACACACTGGCGCGAAGGCGAGCGCGCCGAGGCGCTCAACGAGCGTCTGCTGGCACGCATGAAGGATGCTGGCGTCCTCCGCCGCGACGTCGGGGTGGGCGATCTCTCGCTGCTTTTCCAACAGTTGGCGTCGATCGAGCTTGGGAACCGGGAGCGGACGCTGCAGCTCCGCCATCGCTACCTGGCGCTGATCCTGGAAGCACTTCGCGCGCCGGGGAAGGGACCGTTGCCAGGCCCGTCGCCCAGTTGGGAGGAGATCAGGGGACAGTTCACGCCGAAGGTTCGCTAGTCGGTCGCTTCACGTATCCGGCGAGGAAAGTGAGAATCAGCTTGGTCGCCAGCCGGGCGGTGATGTCGTGGAGATCACGAGACGGGTCGACCTCGACCAGATCGAATCCCTTGACCCGTGGGTCGGACCCGAGTCGAAACAGCGCATCGTAGGCCTGCCAGGGCGTGACGCCGCCAGGAAGGGAGGCGCCGGTACCCGGCGCATAGGCCTGGTCGAAGCAGTCGATGTCGAAGGTGACGTAGATCGCATCCGTATTTCGCCCGGCGATGTCGATCGCCTCCTCCAGCAGTGGCGGCATGCCCCGGGTTGCTACATCACGAGAGGTGAAGATTGTGGCTCCCAGGTCCCGCCCCCAGCGGGTATGCCACTCAGCCTGAACGAACCCGGCGATGCCGATCTGGACGAGATTCCGCGGATCGACGATGCCTTCTTCGAGAATCGTGCGGATCGGCGTTCCATTGTGGGGACCATGTTCCCCCGTCTGAAAGTCCATGTGAGCATCGAACTGGATCAGCCCGATCCGCTCATACCCCCGGCTCGCCTTGAATGCCTTCAACAGCGGATGGGCTAGCGAATGCTCGCCGCCGATCGTGATCGGAAAGAACTCGCGGTTCCGTGTCAGCAGAGCGGTCGCGGCCGCCTCGATGGCGCGGTGGGCCTCCGGAACGTTGAGCAGTGAGATCTCGACATCACCCAGATCGCGGACGCGCAGATCGGCGATGTCCACGTCGTAGTCGATGCTGTACGTCGTGAAGAACGGCCAGACCATCCGCAGGGCGTTGGGTCCCAGGTGCGCCGCGACGTGCTTGATCGCCCCGCGGGCGATCGGCACCATGAGCAAGCCGACGTCGAATGGCTCCTCGCCATCCCAGGGCTCGATCCAGTTCGCCACCCGCGTCTCGTGGGCATCTTGCCACGGCGAACGCCTCACCAGTTCCGGTGGCCGCAGATGGGGAAGCTCCGTCACCGTCACGCGTGTTCCCTCCTTACCGCGCCCTGCCGAGGCGACGACAACCTAGCTGCTCTCTGCGGGAATCGCGACCCGCTTGCCGCCGCGTTCGAGGGAATCGCGGGCGGCGAGGGCAACGGCCAGCGCTTGCAGCGCATCGGCCGGGGTGGCGCGGTCGCCGGTGTTTCCGCGGCGAATGACGTCGACGAAGTAGGCGCATTCAGCGGCATAGGGATCGACCTGGGCCGGACTCAACCGCAAGGGGTCGCCCTCGATTGGATAGAGCGTCAGCTCGTTGACTCCCCCACCCATCTCGACGCTGCGACCCCCGGCGCGGAAGGCGTATTCCATCGCGCCCTCGTCGCAGAGCACTTCGAGTCGCGAGGAAAAGGGGTACGACTCCGGCATCATCATGCCGCCGTCGACCAGGGCCGATGCGCCATCGCCGTAGTCGATGAGCACCTGGACCTGATCGAACCCGCCGGAACGGGGGTTGCGCAAACCACGCGCTGTGACGGCCAGCGACGTGCCGAAAACCCAGTTCAAGGCGTCGTAGTCGTGGATCATCATGTCGATGACCGCTCCGCCGGTGAGATCGGACTGGCTGAACAGCGCCGACCAGGCCGGGAACGGTTGCCGGCGCGAGGCGAACCCGGTGCGCGGTTTGCCTAGTTCGCCTGACCCGACTCGCCGCGCGATCTCGACGTACTCCGGCCAGAAACGGAGGACGTGCGCGATCATGAAGACGCGATCGGTCGCCTCGTTTGCCCGGACGAGCGCCCGAGCATCTTCCAATGAGAGGGCGATCGGCTTCTCGAGC
>DASUQU010000254.1:0-7159 GCA_036280495.1 Thermomicrobiales bacterium
TGCGGCCGCCCCATAACATTCTGGCGAGGATGTCACGTCCCAGCGAGTCCGTGCCGAATGGGTGCTCCCAAGTAATCCCGCTGCCGCTGACTGTGAAATCGATTTCGTCGATTTCCTTTGGGTAGAGCTGCGAGCCGGCGAATGTCGCAAGCAACATGAAGATAAAAAGGATCAAGCCCGCCATGGCCAGTTTGTGCTTCCGGAATTGACGCCAGGCATCGCCCCATAAGGAGCGCTGCTTCTTGACCAGCAGGTTACCGACCTGCAACTCGCGCCGCGGGTACTCAGCGATATCGGGGGCTGTCGGGTCGCTGGCACTGCCGGGATGAAGTGCTGTACCAGATGCTGTCTCGAGGTTGATGTCGACTCCCTGCGTCAACGCGGGCCTCCCCAAATCAGCCAGATGGGACCCCGGTCTCCCGCACGCAGACAGGCCGCTCGCGATCGTCGATTTCGACGTGAGTTGCGCTCAAACATACCCATGGCGAATGCTCTGGCGATCGATGGCTATGAATAGCGGATACGCGGGTCGAGCACAGCGTAGAGGATGTCGGCAATGACGTTGAAGAGCACGACCATGACCGCGATGCCAAAGGTGATCGCCATGACGACGGGGACGTCCTTGCTGTAGATCCCATCGATCAGGGCGCGTCCGATACCAGGGATGCGAAAGATCTGCTCGGTGATGATGGCTCCCCCAAAGATCTCGGGGACTTGCAGGGCCAGGACCGTCACCACTGGAATGAGCGCGTTGCGCATCGCGTGAAGCACTACGACCGATTGTTCCCGCAGTCCTTTTGCCCGCGCTGTCCGGACGTAGTCCTGACTTATGGTCTCCAGCATCGAGGCGCGCACAAACCGCATGAGTTGGGCCGCGCCGGCCAGGCCCAGCACCGTGATGGGCATGATCGCCTGCTTGAAGTTTGGCCAGAACCCTGTCACCTGGCTGTCATAGACAAATGGAAGCCAACCGAAGTAAACGCTGAAGACCAGGATCATCAGGATGCCGGAGAAGAACGTCGGAATGCTGAAACCGAGAAAGGCGAATGTCGTCGCGGCTTGGTCGAACAGTGAGTATTGTCTGAGCGCCGAGAGGACACCGATGGGGACGGCGACGAGAACGCTCAGCAAGAATGCCGAGCCGGAGATCATCAGCGTGGTGGGTAAACGAGCCAAGACATAGTCACGCACGGGAATCTTTGCCGAATACGACTGCAGCCAATCTCCCTGAACGTACGCGGACGCCCACCGCAGGTACTGGACGTGGATCGGATCATCCAGACCCATGGTCTTGCGGATTCGCTCCCGCAATTCGGGAGGAACGTTCGGATTATTGGCAAAACCGGACAGAGGATCGCCCGGTGCGAGTGCCAGGATGGAGTAGACGACGATGCTGATGGCGATAAGCGTGAAGATCGAGATGATCGCCCGGCGAATGAGGTAGCGTCCCAACCGGCGACCTCCTTGTCAGCCGTAGCGAACTCTGAACCCGCTCCAGTCATCGGGCGACGTGGGATCCGACACTGACATGGACGCAGACGCCCGGAGGATTCGGCTGATGGTACGGCTCGCACTATTGGGCGTCAAGGAATGAATCTAGCCTGGAAACGAAGTCCAATCTAAGCTTGCTCGTTTCGTTTCTGTGGTAGGATGCTAGGTCGTTCTCCCAGGCTGGGTCGAACTCGACCTTGCCGATTTTTTTGTTCCGTGACCCAGTGGCTCAGCGGGTGATCGGATTCACGGGCAGGTATGAGTAATGGCAGGTCAGGAATTTGCGGCGCAGCGTCGCACGGTGGTAGGAAAAAAGGTCCGGCAACTCCGTCGCGAAGGACGTGTACCCGGCATCGTCTACGGCCCGGTCGTCGCGGGCACAGTTCCGGTGAGCGTTGATCGCCGGGAGTTTCTCAAGTTCTATCAGGCCAACGGTCATTCGACGCTCTTTGTGCTTCGCTGGGAGGACGGCGACCAGTCCGTGTTCATCCGCGAGGTGCAGCAGGATCCGGTGCGCCGTGAGCCGCTTCATGTCGACTTCTTCGCTCCGAACCTACGGAGGCCGGTGCGAGCAACCGTGCCCGTTGCCCTGCACAATCAGAGCAATGCGATCGACGGTGCGCTCGTCGAGATTCGTACCGAGATCGAAGTAGAGGCGTTGCCGGCGAGTATCCCCCACCAGATCGACATAGACATCGCGGAGCTCGTTCACCCCGGGGACGCGATCCGGGTGGGAGACCTCACCATGCCCGACGGTGTGACCGCGGTCACCGGAGAGGGAGAGACGATCGTCCAGGTGGAGGCGGTCTACCAGGAGCCGGAAGAGGTGGCGGAAGAGGTTGCTGAGGCGGCTCCGGCAGATGTGCCTGTTGAGGAATCCCCAGCCGCGGAGGAGGCCGAGTAGGCTCCATTCGGCTTCGCTCGCGAGGCTCCTCGCTATGGCGAAAAAAGAGCAAAAAGAACGAGGGTCGGACACCTGTCCGACCCTCGTTCCATGGCATCACGGCAGCCGTGCCCTAGCGGCGAGCGGCCTCCACCGTGATGCCCTTGGTACCGTGACTACTCATGGGCATCACCTCCTTTACCCTCAGCGGTCTTGGAGTTGACGCCGCTGTTCGCGGCGTCAGGGGAACGGTACCACGACCTCGGGAAGGGGTCAAGGGAACGAGTCAGGATTTCGGTCCTGGCCCAGGCAACTCATGGCTCAACCGGCGGAATCACCAGTTCCTGCCCGACGAAGAGGCGATCGCGGTCGGAGAGCGGGTTTTCTTCGAGGATAGCCTCCTCCGATACGCCGAAGCGGGCGGCGATCGCCGAGAGGGTGTCTCCTTCTCGCACGACGTAACGTTGCTCCTCCCCGGGAGTCGGGACCGGCGGCGGACCTGCGGTAGCGGTGACGACCAGGAGGGTCGGGGCAGGTTCAAGTGTCGGTTCGCTGGTGTTGTCCTGGCATGATGCCAGCAGCAAGGTCGCCACGAACGCGAGACCGGCGGTCTTGACCACGCTCGACTGGTGGCGCGCGGTTAGAACGCGAGTCGACCTGTCGCGAGGGCTGCTGATTCTTCCGGCCACGTGTAGGCCCCAGGGCGCCGGTTGGCCAGCGATGGAATCTGGCGGCGGACGGCTTCGACACGCGACGGCTCGATGATCGCAGTGGCGATTCCGACGCCGTCGGAAACCGTCGATACCACCGTGCCCCACGGGTCGACGACCATCGAGCGCCCATAGCACCACTTCCCGAGTGGGTGCGTGCCCCACTGGGCGGGGGCAATCATGTACAGCTCGTTCTCGATGGCGCGAGCGCGGATCAACGGCTCCCAGTGGTCCTTGCCGGTCATCAGGGTGAACGCGGCCGGCAGAATGATTGCTTGTACGCCCTTCAAGGCCAGGATGCGAAACAGCTCCGGAAATCGCAAGTCGTAGCAAATCGTGAGGCCGACCGGAATGCCATCGATCTCGGTCATAGCAATCTCATCGCCGGGAGTGATCGACGCCGACTCCTGGTACTCGGCAACGCCATCGAGTACGACGTCGTACATGTGGATTTTGCTGTAGCGGGCGATGATCTCGCCGGTGGGATCGAGGACAACCGTGGTGTTGTACATCCCTGGGTCGCCAGGTCGCTTCTCGTAGATGCTGCCGCTGTGAATGTAGATCCCATGGCGCCGCGCGCGCTGCGCCAGGAGCTCGGTAATCGGTCCCGGAATCGCCTCCGCTGGGTCTTGGCTCTCGTCCGGACCGAGATATGGCCAGACTTCGGGCAACGCGACCAAGCGCGCGCCAGTCGCCGCGGCCCGGTCGATCAGTTCGAGAGCAGTGGCGATATTTGCCCGCTTGTCGTCCTGCGAGTTCATCTGGATGATCGCGACGTTAAAGCCGGCGACCTCGCTGTCGTTGGCGCGGCCGTTTTGATGGGCAGTCATCGTGTATCAGCTCCCTGTCTCGAATTACGACGATTCCTGCCGATCATAGCATCGGGAATCCACGGGTCGGTGGGCAATGGACTATTGGCCCACTCCGGTGGAGCGTAAGCCAATCCAGACGCAGAGAAGGAGAACAATGATTGCCGCAAGCACGAGAATCGCCATGCAAGATCGCCCGGCGGACTCAATGTCCGCTGGTGAGCTGAGCACCGAATCGGCGTCGAGGCCGTCCTCAATGGCTCCTTTAGTGTCGTCGGGAGCGCGGCCATCGATAGGGTCGCGTGCGTCCATACCTCAGCCGGCTCGCGGCTCGGTTGCTCGCGCGAGGCGCCAGACGTGAGCCATCCGGGTTACGACCGTGAGGTGAGTGCCAACAGCGAGGAGCCAGAGGGCCGGGATGACATATCCCGTAAGGAGGCCGACGGCGAGGATCAGCACGCGCTCCGGCCGCGCCAGGAGCCCGACCGAAGCTTTGAAGCCGGCTGCCTCTGCTCGCGCCCTGGCGTAACTGATGAGGAGGGATCCTGCCGTGGCGACGATGACCAATAGCGATCCAACGTGGTAGTCCCGAGTGCCGAGCAGGTAAACAAGGACCCCGCCGTACACGAGCGATTCCGAGTACCGATCGATTGTCGAATCGAGAAACCCACCGAACTTCGTTACGGTGCCGGACGCCCTGGCAACCGCGCCGTCAAGCATATCGAAGCCGCTGGCCAGGAGGAGTAGCGCGCCGCCGACCCGGAGGCTGCCGGTGGCGATGACCGCCGCAACAAGTAGATTGAGCAGGAGGCCGATTGCCGTGAGCAGATTCGGTGTCAGTCCCCAACGCGCGAGAGCCTGACCGAGGCGTAGCGTGGAGTCCCTGATTCGTGCGCCAATAAGCTCGGAAATCACGCATTGCCCCTCAAAGTACGCCGGTCAATCGAGAGGCGGCAGAAGGCTGAAGGGCCCGATCATAAACAGCGAGAACGTGGGAGGCGATTTCGGGCCAGGCGTACTGACTGGCAGTCTCTTGACCCGCGTTTGCCATCCGATGTCGCAACGGCCCGTCTGCCAGCAATCGGACGATGGCCAGGGCCAGGGCGTGCGGATCTTTCGGTGGCGCCAGCAACCCTTCCTTCCCATTCGTCATAACGCTGCGATAACCTGGAATATCCCCGGCAACGACGGGTCTGCCCGAGGCCATCGCTTCGAGCAGCACGATACCGAAGCTCTCTCCGGATATCGACGGAGCGCAGAAGAGATCGCAGCTCGCGTAGTAGCGCGGAAGTTCTGCTGGCGTGACGAGCCCGACGAAATCGACGTTGCGCACCCCATAGCGCTCCATCAGCCCGTCGAACCGGTCGCGCTTGCCCCCGCCCACGACCACTAACCTGGCTTCGGGAAATTGCTGGTGGATCGATGGCATGGCGCGCAGAAGGTACTTGAAGCCCTTGCGTGGTTCGTTATACCTGCCAACGAAGAGGATGCGGGGAGTGCCGTCGCCTGCCCAGGTGAATGGCTCGACATCACGAAACCGGTCTACGTCGATGCCGTTGGGCACGATGTCGTACGGACCATGAAAGTACTGGCTGACGAAGTCGCGTGCCGGCTCGGAGACGGCGATGCGGGCGTCCAGACGTGACATCATGAATGTCATGTACGGCTTGAAGGCGGTGTACCACGGGCTCGAGGCCCGGAACGCATGGAACGTCGCGACATTTACCGATCGCGAGTTGAGCAGCACCAGATACGGCAAGACTGGAATGAGCGGTTCGTGCAGATGGATGACGTCGAACTGTTCCTGACGAAGAAGTGCCTTGACCGCCGTGTAGAGGGTCACGTCGAACGTCACGCGGACGGTGCTTCCGTTGGCGGGGATCGGGACAGTCCGTCCGATCCCATAGAACCCGTCGCGAACTTCCAGGCCACCCTTGCGGCCGCGTGGCGCCAGCACTGTCACGTCATGTCCATGCCGCACGAACTCGGTGCGCAAGTGGGCAATGTGCTCGAACACCCCGCCGGGATGCGCCGTGTCGTAAGGGGAGACCAGGGCGATCTTCATCGGCCACTGCCCGACCGCATTCCGGCGCCATCGACATGGGCTAGAGCCATTGCGTGACCCAGGTGTCTATCGAGGCGGACCGGAGCAGAATTCCTCGCGAGAACCTGGGACTGGGCGCCATCACGCTCACGACACACCGACAAGGTTCCCGTGCTCCTGCCGATCATAACAAAGGCTTGATTGCCCGATATTCCGTGTTCAGGTCATTCCGGCGGTGGATTGGAAGTTTTCCGCGTAGTGACAGGCAACCCAATGCCCCGGTTCGAGTTCCCTGAGGCCTGGAATTTCGACGGCGCATCGCTCGGTGGCGAATGGACATCGCGTGCGGAACCGACAACCCGACGGTGGAAACAGCGGACTCGGCGGATCACCCTGGATTGGCGGCCGCTCGCGTCGCAGGCGAGGATTGGCCACCGGCGCCGCAGACAGAAGCGCGCGCGTGTAGGGGTGCAAAGGTTGCTCGTACAGCGCAGCGGTCGGCGCGCGCTCCACGATCACCCCGAGGTACATCACTGCCACCTCGTTCGAGATGTGACGGACAACGCCGAGGTCATGACTGATGAAGAGGTAGGAGAGGCCCCGTTCATCTTGCAACCGCTCGAGGAGTTGGAGGATCTGGGCCTGGACAGAGACGTCAAGGGCGCTTACCGGCTCGTCCAGGACCACGAGTTGCGGGTTGACAGCCAGCGCGCGCGCGATGCCAACCCTTTGTCGTTGTCCCCCGGAAAGCTCGTTCGGATACCGCCCCGCGTGACGACTACTCAGCCCCACCGTTTCGAGAAGCTCGCCGACCGCGCGATTGCGGCCGCCCGTCTCCACCATCTTGTGGAAGGCGAGCGCCTCGCCCAGGGTCTGACCGACGGTCATACGCGGATTGAGAGACGAATTCGGATCCTGAAACACGATCTGAAGCAGTTTGCGCCGGAGCCGCATCGCCGACTCGTCACGGGGATCGACGCGCTGGCCGTTGACAATGATGTCTCCCGCGGTCGGTTCTTGCAGAAACAGGACGCAGCGACCCGTTGTCGTCTTGCCACATCCGCTCTCACCAACGAGCGCTAGGGTCCGCCCCCTGGCGACGCTGAAGCTCACACCGTCAACCGCGCGCACCGCCAGGTGCGGTCGCCGGCGCAGCGCGTCGCCAATCGAGCGGCGCACAGGAAAGTGCTTGACCAGATGGCGGACCTCGAGGAGTGGCGAC
>DASUQU010000255.1:0-3987 GCA_036280495.1 Thermomicrobiales bacterium
GGCATCGTCATTGAGCCACCGGGAATGGATTTCGGGGTCGTTGCCCTTCCGACTGCTGCGAACAGCTTCCTCTGGCTCGTCCAAATCACCATAGCTCCGCAGAGCTGTAAAGCGTTCCACGCGTGGCCGGGTCCCGTCGTCCTCTTCGTGCAATCGGGTTCGATTGAGTATGGCGTGCACTCCGAGACCGTGCCGCCCGCAACAGTCACGACGGGCCACCAAAACGATAAGACGACGATCAAGCCTGTTCCGTGGGACACGCTGGTGGCCCTGCACTCTGGCGATTGGGTAACGCAGGACCGTGCAGCCTGGTTCACCTACCGCAATCCCGGTCCGGGCGCGGCGGTCGTCTCGATGGCGGCATATGTGACACCCATCATTAAGGGCAGCGGAGGAAAGGGGTAGTGCTCTCACGAGCCACTGTCGCGTGCACCCCCTGAGTCTTCAGTCAGTTCTTCGCCGCATTCCGCCCCTGCTGACGACGGCGATGCTGGGCACACGTGAGCTTCTCGCCCAAAAACTGAACATCTAGGTCAGGCACCAGTCATCCTCCGCTTCACTGCCGAAATGTGGAGCGGGAGGTTGCGACCTAACCCCTCACCAGCACACGATCACAGTGCGGTTCCGGTTGTCGTGCGTGTCCTGACACCGCGGTCGTCGAACGAGAGCAGCATCGTCCTGGTCTGCCGCTTCTTGGCCTTGACGAAGTCGCAGGTCGCGCTCACGGTCCGAATCTGCTCGTCCATCGCCAGCGATTGGGCGAGGAAGGAGCCGAGATCGTCGTCGAGATTCCGGGCGTAGGTGTGCAGCGAGAGGTAATCGACGTACTCGTAGACATGATCGAGCACCGTCGCCTCCCATTGTGGGAAGGTCGCCATCTTGGCGTGCGAGCTGCCACATGCAACGAGTTCGATCTCGGGATCGACCCACTTCATGGCGATGGCGGTCTGGCAGGCGAGGCGGCCGTACTCGTCGGCGGTCTTGTGGCCAAGCTGCCAGAGAGCGTCCATCTCGTTGCCAAGGCACCAGGTCTTTACCCCGTGCGGCTCGGCCACGCCATGCGACCGACGCAAGTCGCTCCAGTAGCTGCCACCGGGGTGGTTACAGTACTCGACGAGATTGCGCGCCTCATCGATGCCGCCGGTGCCCAAATTGACGGCCAGATTGACCTCCGTCCCGGCGCGCCTCGCCCAGGCGACGAATTCGTTGGTCCCGATCTCGTTCGTCTCGGTCGACGTCCAGGCCAGATCGAGGCGTCGGGGACGCTCTGCCCCCGGTCCTACACCGTCGCGCCAGTCGTAGCCAGAGACGAAGTTGCCTCCTGGATAGCGGATAAACGGCACCCCGAGCTCGCGCACCATCTCCAGCACGTCCCCGCGGAAACCCATCTCGTCGGCGGTCGGATGCCCCGGCTCGTAGATACCGCCGTAGACCGCTCGCCCGAGGTGCTCAACGAACGCGCCGTAGAGCCGCGGGTCGATCTGCCCGAGGCGGAAATCCCTGTCGATGACGATGCGCGCAGTAGCCACAGGCGCCCGACCCCTTCCCCAGCAACAGCGCCGCGCCCGGCAGCGCGAATTCTCCACACGGTCCGACGGTCGTCGATCATCGCGCCGTCCAGCGGCGAAATCTGAAGAGACGATACAGGACGACGCACAGTCTGCACGCCACAACCCGTGGATGATCTTCAGCCGAGGTCCGATTCGTCGCAACTTCCCCACTATGGGGGCGGAGATCGACTTCTGGTCCGCATCTGACACCACCGCCGTCTCCAGCCTGGCAGGCGTAGTCACAGGCGGTGTAACGACGTTCCACTCCCGTGTGCAGCAGATCGTTACTTGACTATGTTTATCAAGAACTCTAGTATCACGGCCATCCGCGTGCGCCTGTCTCGATGCACCGCGGGCGCATGAACACATCACCTCAGGAGGTTCAGGCAATGACCGGCACGTCGACCACCGCGTCCGACCCGGGCAGACTCCGCATGGACATCGTGCAGCGACGGTTGTCGCGTCGCGCGCTGGTCCGTGCCGGCGCGGGAGCCGGTCTGGCCGCGACTGTTGGCGCCAGAGGCTGGCAGCGCACAGCGTCAGCCCTTGTCCAGGACGCGGCAGCTCCGGCCGGCAAGATCGTCATCTCGCTGGCCGCCGAGCCATCCACCCTGGAATGGTGGAACGCCTTCAGCATTGACGGGCACCCAGTACTGCGCAACATCAACGAGGCGCTGCTCAATCGCGATCCCGTCACCAACGAGCTGGTGGGCGAGCTGGCGGCCTCTTGGGACTGGCTGGACGAGCGCACCGTCCGCTTCACACTGCGCGAGGGGGTGACCTTCCACAACGGCGATCCGCTGACCGCAGAGGACGCGGCGTTCGGGGTCAACTACACCTGGTCGCCGGAGAACGCGTTCGACATCGCCCAGTTCATGGGGTCGCAGATCACGGCCACCGCCGTCGATGATCTCACCCTCGACGTCCAGACCGCCGAGCCCGACCCCCTCCTACCGGCCGTTCTCTACTTCGCTCCACTTCCCAGCGCCCGCCAGATTCGGGAGGCTCCCGACACGCTCGTCTCGGAACCGGTCGGCACCGGCCCCTACCGCTTCGTCGAATGGGTCCGCGGCGACCACATCAGCCTGACCGCATTCCCCGACTGGTGGGGCAACGCTGATCCCGAGTCCGCGCTTGGCGCGCAATCACTCCTCGACGTCGAATATGTCTGGCGCCCGGAGTCGACGGTGCGCGCGGCGCAGGTGAGCGCGGGCGAAGCCCAGATCGGTCGCTTCCTGGCTCCTGAAGACTGCCTCACCACGCCGGTCTGCAAGGAGGCGCTCAGCGTCGAGACGGTGCCGCTACGCCTTGACACCGTCCACCCGACACTCGCCGATATCCGCATCCGCCAGGCGATTGCCCACGCGATCGACACGCAGCAGATCGTCGATGCTGTCTTTGCCGGCGGCGAGGTCGCCACCCAGCTCGTGGGGCCGTCCGCTGCCGGCTACAACCCCGACCTGGAGCCGACGCCCTATGACTCCGAGCGGGCCAGAGCACTGGTGGCGGAAGCCGCGGCCGACGGTGTCGACGTCGCGGCGCCGCTCGTGGTGGCCGTGCGTCGCGGGTCCTACCCGCGCGCCGAGGAGCTGGGCGAATTCATCGCCGGCGCTCTCACCGAGATCGGGCTCAACGCCAGGACCGAGGTCATCGAGCACGCCGCCTACCAGGAACAGTTCGTCCTCCCCTATGACCAGGTCCCACCCGATCGCGGCTGGATCGGCACGCTCTCCCACGGCAACGAGATGATGGACGTCGGTTTGACCGCCGCCGCCTGGTATCGCTGCAACGGAGGCGTCGCCACCTACTGCGACCCGGAGCTGGACGCCATGATCGACGCTGCGAACCCGCTCACGGGCGAGGAGCGCGCTGCGGCCTTCGCCGAGATCACCCGCGTCTTCCAAGAGGCCTACTCAGTGATCCCCATCGTCCACCTGGCCTTTTTCTACGGCACAGCGGCGAACCTGGTGTGGGAGCCTCGATTGGACGGCTTCATGCTGGTGAAGGAGATGTCGTACTCAGCGTAGCCGCAGATCTGCTACACATTGGCGTCGTGGTGTGAGCTCAGCGAACCCCTGCCGAACAACACCCAACGAGCTAGCGCTCGACAACTCCTAGTGCATTAACTATTGAAGGGCCGGGCAAGACCCCGGCCCTTCGTCGTGTCCCGGAGGTCGAGGACGATCCTGCGTCAATTCAGTCCATGGCGCCAGCGACGTGACGGCCGCCGTGTGTCAGTCTGATACTATGGTTACGTCTCGTTCTTCGGGATTGGTGCGTCCATATCGAAGCACAACGTGCCTTGAGTCGTCCGAATTCGACCCGGGAATACACCGGCAAAGGAGCGTCCCATGCGGCAGTCGTTGAAGAGTCCACTGGTCGGAAGCCTCTTCAACGAAAGTGTGGCGCATGGCGGTTGTCACTATCGGGATTCTGG
>DASUQU010000256.1:0-2441 GCA_036280495.1 Thermomicrobiales bacterium
GAACGGCGAGGATATCCGCCACCACGTTGTCGAGATTCACCGCCTTGAGAACGAGGCCGACGATGTTCTCAATGAGGCACTGGCCGCTCTTTATGACGGTGCGTCCGACATCCCATCGCTAGTGACCTGCATGCGCTGGGGAGAGCTCTACGGGCTGCTCGAAGACGCGACCGATCGCGCCGAGGACGTCGCCGACGTCCTGGAAGGCATCTACCTCAAGCATGGTTGACCCAGCCCTGATCGTCCTAGTGGCGATCGTCGTCCTTGGGCTTTCCTTCGACTTCGTCAACGGATTTCACGACACTGCCAATGCCATAGCGACGTCGGTCGCAACTCGAGTCCTCTCACCGGGCCAGGCCGTGAGCATGGCGGCGATCTTCAACGTGGTCGGCGCAGTGTCGGGCACCGCGGTGGCAACTACTGTCGGCCAGGGAATCGTCTCTCCGGAGGTTGCCACCCAGCAGCTCGTGGCCGCGGCGCTCATCTCCGCGATCTCCTGGAATCTGTTCACTTGGTGGCTGGCGATACCTTCCAGCTCCAGCCATGCCCTCATCTTCTCCATCGTCGGCGCGGGCATTGCGTCGGCCGGCGTCGAGGCGATCGAGATTGGGGGCATCACCAAGACGCTGGAGGGCTTGGTCTACTCACCGGTGCTTGGCTACCTCGTGGCCCTGCTCCTACTGATGGCATTGCTCTGGATCTTTGCCCGCTCCCGGCCCCTGCGGGTCACTCGCATCTTCGGCCGCCTGCAAGTTGTCTCGGCGGCCTACATGGCGTTCAGTCACGGCAGCAACGACGCGCAGAAGACCATGGGCGTGCTGACGATGGCTCTGGCGAGCTACCACGGCTGGACCGGGGACGAATGGCAAGTGCCGCTCTGGGTGATCCTCGCTGCGGCCGCGGCCATGGGGTTGGGCACGTTGATGGGCGGCTGGCGGATCGTGCGCACGATGGGATTGCGCGTCGTCGAGCTACGCCCCATCGATGGGTTCGCCGCGGAGACGGCGGCGGCGACCACGATCACAGTCGCCAGCCGGCTGGGCATTCCGGTCTCGACGACACACGTCATCTCCTCCTCAATCCTCGGTGTTGGCTCCACGCGTAGCCTGTCCGCGGTGCGCTGGGGAATTGCAGGTCGCATCGTCTCGGCCTGGGTGATCACGATCCCGGCCTGTATCGTTCTCGCCGGGATCGTCTACTCTGTGCTCCACCGCCTCACCGGGCTTCCCTAGCGTCTACAACGAGATGCCGATGTGGGAACCCGGCAAGGCTCTTGCGTGGCATCATCCGCTGTTGTGGGGACACGGGCGAACCCGATAATCGGCTCGTGGCATAGCTGGCACCGATCTCCCCGAGACGAGGCAGAAAGGCACGGATCATGGAACTCGGCGGTCTCCACCACGTCACCGCGGTCACCGGCAACGCACCAGGGAACCTGGACTTCTACACCAACACCCTCGGTCTACGGCTGGTCAAGAAGACGGTCAACCAGGACGACGTCTCGGCCTATCACCTCTTCTACGGCGACGAAATCGGCAGCCCCGGCACCGAGGTGACCTTCTTCGACTGGGCCGGCATGGGACCGAACCGGCCCGGCACGGGGAGCATCGTCGAGATCGGATTGCGCGTGCCAGTCCGCGACGCCCTCGATTGGTGGGTCCAGCGTTTCGACGAGCGGGGAATCGCTCACAGTGGGGTCATGGAGATCGCGGGCCATCCGACGTTGCGCTTCGCCGACCCGGAGGGGCAGCGCCTCGCCCTGGTCGCCGGCGGCAGCGATGTCGGCTTCGCTCCCTGGCGACGGAGTCCGGTCCCCCTGGAACATCAGATCCGCGGGCTCAACCACGTCACCCTGGCCGTCGATCGCCTCGCTCCGACGGCTCGGGTACTGACTGACGTCCTCAACTTCCGGCAAGCTGGCGACTATCCCGCGGTGGACAACCCCGCTTTGCGCACCGTTGTCTTCGAGAGCGGCCCGGGCGGAGCCGGCACGGAGGTCCGGGTCGAGGAGCGCCCTGATCTCCGTCCCTCCCAGCTCGGCAGCGGCGGAGTTCATCACGTCGCGTTCCGCGCGCCTAACGACACTGAGCACCGGGCCTGGAGAGACCGAGTGCGGGCGGCCGGCATCGGCATTACCGACGTCATCGACCGCTACTACTTCAAGTCACTCTACTTCCGGGAGCCGGGTCGCATCCTCTTCGAGATCGCCACCGATGGTCCGGGATTCGCGACGGATGAAGACGCGGAGCATCTGGGTGAGCGGCTGGCGCTGCCGCCCTTCCTCGAACCGCACCGCGCCCAAATTGAGGCAGGACTGAGACCGCTCGATTCCAGGATCACCCCGGCTCGAAGCTAGAGCGCATCAGTAGTCGATCTTGAGGAGGCGGGTGGAGGAGTACATACCCGCCCGCTGCAGCGTCCGTCGCGAGCGGTGGTTGTAG
>DASUQU010000257.1:0-4479 GCA_036280495.1 Thermomicrobiales bacterium
GACCTGGCAACGCGGAAGCCGCAGAGGAAGGTGGAGGAGTCGTCGAATTGCCGGCGGGATCGCTGGACGTCCGCATCGTCGGCGACGACGCGGGCGATTTCGTTCCGGGCGAGCTGACCGTCGATGTTGGTCAGTCCGTCACGTTCGTCAACGTCCACAGCGACGAGCACACCGCTACTGGCTCAGGTTTCGACACAGGGATCATCCCGGACGAAGGTGGCATGGCCACGGTCGTGCTCGACACGCCTGGCGTGTTCCCCTATGCCTGTCAGATCCACCCCGAGATGACCGGCGTCATCCGCGTCCGCGACGAAAACGGCGTCGTGCCGGAAACCCAAACGGCCGCGCAAGAAATTCCAGCTGACGCCACCACGGTCGTGATCGCCAATCTCGCCTTCGACCCGCCGGCGATCACCGTCCCTACTGGAACGACGGTGGCCTGGACGAACGACGACGCACCGCCTCACACCGTCACGTCCACAGACGGCGCCTTCGACTCCGGCATCCTCGATCCAGGGGGCAGTTTTTCGTTCACATTCAACGAGCCCGGAGCGTTCGATTACGTCTGCCAGTTGCACCCACAGATGCAAGGGACCGTGACCGCCGAAGGGGAGGCGGTAGTGAGTGCGCCGCAAGCCGCTGGCGGTCAGACCGAGTCCCCTGCGCCACAGGCGGCCGCGCCGGCCGAAAGCGCCGTATCGATCGTTGACTTCTCGTTCGAACCGGCGACGCTTGATGTGGCGGCCGGCGCGACGGTGGTCTGGACGAACGACGGGCAGGCCCCGCACACGGTAACCGGAGATTTTGCCGACTCAGGTGTACTCGAACCTGGTCAGACCTTCTCGCACACCTTTGCCGAGAGTGGCGAGTTCGGCTACGTCTGTTCCATCCACCCGCAGATGACCGGAACGATCCGTGTCAGCGCAGGAGCAGCGGCCCAGGCGACGCCGGCCGCATCAGCCGTGGTGGGTGCGGGTCCCGAGGGCGTCTGGTTGATCCGGCTCGTTCCTGACGACGAGGCGATTCTCGGTGCGCATCAGGTGCTGGCCACGTTTAACGATGATGGCACGATCGAAGCCGACTTTTCGGCGGAATCCGGCGACGGAGCCACCACGGACGTTCTCACCTCGGGTCGTGGTGAGTGGGTAGTCAATGAGGCGGTTTGCCGGATTTCACTCATCGCGCTCCTGAACGACGCAGATCAGCGCTTCGCCGGCACGGCGACATTCGACGCCGAGGCCGCGCTCGACGCGGACGGTCGCGCTTTCGATGGGACTTTCGAATTCGCGGTCGCCTCCGCTGGCGGTGAATCGACTGGTGGTGGCGCGGGGACCGTTCGCGGTGGATCGGTCGATCTCGAGCCGTAACCCCGGCTCGCCCTGTGATGTCGAGCTAGGCCAACGACCCACCCACCGGTGGAGTCCCCGGTCGGCAGCCGACCACCAGTTCGGAGTAGCATCATCGGGCGGGGCTGACCACGCCCGATGACCTGGCACGCGGTTTTGGCAGTCCCCGGGCGCACGCAGTCTGCTAATCATCACTAGAAGGCGAGGAATCATGTCCGATCCATCGCGACGCGCGGTGATCCTGGGCGGGGCTCGCACGCCATTCGGCAAGCTGAGTGGCGCCCTGGCGACTCAGAGTGCCGTCGATCTCGGCGTCGTGGCCGCGCAAGCAGCACTCGAGCGCGCCGGCATATCTCCGGCTGACGTCGATAACACGATTTTTGGCCAGGTGCTCCAGGGTGGCTCAGGACAGAACCCGGCTCGCCAGGTCGCGCTGAGAGCGGGCATCGGCGTCGAGATCCCGGCGGAAACGATCAATCGCGTCTGCGGGTCAGGAATGCGCGCGGTCACCCTGGCCGAATCGCTCATTCGCGCGGGGGATTTCGACGTCATTCTTTCCGGCGGCATGGAGAGCATGACCAACGCTCCCTACATTCTGCGCAAAGCCCGCACCGGGTACCGCATGGGCGACGGCGTTCTCGAAGACGTGATGATTGGCGATGGCTTGCAGTGCGCTATCGCCAGTTGCCACATGGGTATTCACGGGGGCAATGTCGCCGCCGAAGAAGAGATCACGCGCGAGGAGCAGGACGCCTGGGCATTGCGTTCTCATCAGCGGGCGCTCGCCGCGCAGGACGCGGGTCTCCTCGACCGCGAGATCGTGCCGGTCGAGATTGCGGCCAAGGGCGTCACGACCGTCGTCGACAAGGACGAGTCGCCCCGCCGGGACACGAGTGCGGAAGCACTGACCCGCTTGAAGCCGGTTTTCGACCCCGAGGGCACGGTGACGGCCGGCAACGCTCCAGGTATCAACGATGGTGCGGCTGCGCTCGTGGTGACGAGCGATGATTGGGCGGCGTCGCAGGGGCTCTCTCCCCGGGCCCGCATCCTCGCACATGGCGAAGCCGCCTGGGACGTCCCCTATCTCGCCTATACGCCCGCCATGGCCGCCGAGAAGGCTCTTTGCCGGGCCGGGCTCAAGCCGTCCGACGTCGATGTCTGGGAAATCAACGAGGCGTTCGCCAGCGTTCCTATCATCTCCAGCAAGCGACTTGGGATCGACCCCGATTGCGTCAATGTGAATGGAGGCGCGATAGCGTTCGGCCACCCCATTGGCGCCAGCGGTGCTCGGATCACCCTCAGCCTGATCGAGGAACTGCGCCGCCGTGGCGGAGGAGTCGGTGTGGCCGCAATCTGCTCCGGAGGCGGCGGCGGCGATGCTATCGTGCTCGCGGTGCCGGGAAAGGCGTGAGCGAGGGGCTTCTCCTCCCATTCAACGGCGTCTTTCCGCGCATTGCGTCTGGTGTCTACCTGGCGCCGGGGTCGGTCGTCATCGGCGACGTCGAGATCGGCGCAGATTCCAGTGTCTGGTTCAATGCCGTCATCCGCGGTGACGTCGCTCCGATTCGCATCGGGCAGCGATCGAACGTCCAGGATGGCGCGGTCCTTCACCTCGATCGCGGCACTCCCTGCGTCGTCGGCGACGAGGTCACCATCGGCCACGCGGCGATCGTTCATGGCACGACAGTCGGAGACGGGGTCACGATCGGCATGGGAGCCGTCGTTCTCTCTCGGTCAGAGATCGGCGCGGAGGCGATCGTCGCCGCGGCGGCGTTGGTGCCTGAGGATGCCATCGTCTCCCCAGGGGCGCTGATGATGGGGGTGCCGGCTCGGGAGAAGCGCCTGCTCTCGGATGCCGAACGGGCCGCGTCACGAGAAAATGCGCTCCGCTACGTCCGCAATGCCGCCGCCTACCGTGGCGCCGTGGCGGCGACTGAAGTGGGAAGAGCCTGACATGGCGGTCGACGTCGAGATCAACGAGGGCATTGCAGTCGTCACGATGAATCGTCCTCAGGCCCTGAATGCCTTCAACTCGGAGCAGCTCGATCTTCTGGGAGCCGCGTTCTACGCCCTCGGTCAGGACCGCACCGTCCGCGCCGTCATCATTACCGGCGCCGGCGACCGCGCGTTCGCCGCCGGCGCCGATATCAAGGAGATGGTCGACATGACACCGGCTGAGGGATTGGCATTCGGGCGTAAGGGTCAGGCGCTGACGGCCGCCATCGAACACTTGCCCCAGCCGGTCATCGCCGCGGTCAACGGCTATGCCTTCGGCGGCGGTTGCGAGCTTGCGATCGCCTGCGATATTCGGCTCGCCTCGGAGAACGCCCACTTCGCGCAGCCCGAAGTCAGCCTTGGGATTCCGCCTGGCTGGGGTGGCACGCAGCGGCTGCCCCGGCTCATCGGGCCAGGTCTCGCGGCGGAGATGATCTTCACGGGACGCCAGGTGCAGGCCGAGGAAGCGCATCGGATCGGATTGGTGAACGCGGTCCACCCGCTCGACCGGCTGATGCCGGCGGCGCGAGAGATGGCCGCTCAGATTGCCCGCAACAGTCCGGCTGCCGTTCGCGCCTCGAAGAACCTGATTGGACTCGCAACTGTCGGCGATCAGGCAGCAGGGCTGGCCGCCGAGGTCGCGAGCTTCGGCGCCGTCTTCGCCGCGCCCGACAGAAGCGAGGGCATGACCGCGTTCGTCGAGAAGCGGGCGGCTGACTTCGCCGGCGGCTAGTTTCGCGATCCCATTTCGGAACATGCCGAGGAACCCGCATGCGGGTTCGCGTTTCCTGCCAGACGCAGGTGCAAGCACGTGATCGGTGACAAACTCGGGCTCGCGTTTTCTACGAGGAAAAGTAGTTGGCAACCTCCCGCTATAGTAGCCGCCGGCATGAGACGGTTTCCGTGAAACGGGGTTAGGAGCATATGCGGTTCGCGGGACAAACGGCGATCGTGACCGGAGCGGCGCGTGGGATTGGGGACGCAATCGCCCGACGCCTCGCCAGCGACGGCGCCGCGGTCATGATCGCCGACGTGGACTACCCAGCCGCCGAGGCTGCCGCGGCCGCGATTGGCGAGCGTGGGGTCGCTCAGCACCTCAACGTGACCGAGCCCGTCTCCTGGGACGCCGCGGTCCGCG
>DASUQU010000258.1:0-8150 GCA_036280495.1 Thermomicrobiales bacterium
AGAGCGATCTGACTGTGGGCGTTGGTTTCTTGCTGACCGAGGCGGTCGACGAGATCGCCAACCAGTTCCCGGACGAGAACTTCCTACTCATCGACTCGGTTTCCGAGGCGCCGAATGTCCAGGGCGTGCTCTTCCGTGAGCACGAAGGCGCGTTTCTCAGCGGCGTGCTGGCCGCACTGATGACCGAAAGTAACCAGCTCGGTGTCGTCGGTGGGGAGAAGATCCCGCCAGTGGTGCGCTACGCCGTCGGCTTCGAGGCGGGCGCGAAGTCGGTCAATCCCGACGTGGAAGTTGTTGTCGCCTACGCCGACACCTTCGGCGACCCGGCGCTGGGCAAGGAGCTGACCCTTGCTCAATACAACCAGGGTGTCGACATTGCCTTCCCAGTGGCAGGCGCGACCGGCATCGGGTCGTTCGAAGCCGCCAAGGAGCGGGGCGAGGGGCATTGGGTCATCGCCGCCGATACGGATCAGAGCCAGCTCGGCGCGGAGCACCAGCTCGGGGTTTCAGAGAAGGGAGTCGACATCGCCCTCTTCCTGGCCGCGCAGCAGGTCGCCGAAGGCACGTTCGAAGGTGGCGAGAAGTCGCTCGGTCTGGCGGAAGAGGGCGTCGGGCTTGGGCATCCGCACGAATCGGTGCCGCAGGAGGTGCTCGACATCGTCGCCGCCTATGAGCAAGCGATCATCGACGGCACGATCACGGTGCCAGCGGACGAGGAGGAACTGGCCGCCTTCGAGCCGGTTGCGCTCGACGCGGTTGCCACGCCCTCTGCGTAGTTCGCGATTCGAGTAACCGTTTGTTCCCGCTGCGGTTCTTCCGCATCCACTTGCACCCCTCTCCCGTCGAGACGGGCGAGGGGGCATGCTGAACCCGCGTTCATGACCGCTCAGGACGGCAACGTCGTCGCGCCAGCAGTCGAGATGCGGGGGATCGTTAAGCGGTTCCCGGGGGTCGTCGCCAACAACGGCATCAAGTTCGCCGTTCGTCGCGGCGAGATTCATGCCTTGCTGGGCGAGAACGGCGCCGGCAAATCGACCCTGATGAACATCCTGTTCGGGCTCTACCACCCGGACGAAGGGGAGATCAGGGTTAACGGTCAGCGGGTGCGGTTCGAGAGCGCGCGAGATGCCGTGCTCGCCGGGCTGGCGATGGTCCACCAACATTTCATGCTCATCCCTCGCTTCACCGTAACCGAGAACGTGATTCTCGGGTCCGAGGGAGCGGGGATCGTGCTCGACCGCGAGGCGGCCGGCAAGCGGGTCGCCGAGCTCGCCGACCAGTACGGTTTCGATGTTGATCCCCATGCGGTGGTCGGCGCCCTCCCGGTCGGGATGCAGCAGCGAGTGGAGATCCTGCGCGCGCTCTATCAAGGCGGGAAAACGTTGATCCTGGACGAGCCAACGGCACTGCTGACCCCGCAGGAGGTCGATGAGCTCTACGGCGTGCTCACCCGGCTACGAGAGAGTGGCGACACGATCATCTTCATTACGCACAAACTGCGTGAAGTGGCCGCCATCAGCGACCGCGTCACCGTCATTCACCGCGGGCGAACGGTCGGCACACGCCAAACCGATGAGACGACCGCGTCGCAACTGGCCGAGATGATGGTTGGTCGCGCGGTGTCGTTGCGTGTTGATCGCCCACCGGCGCACCCCGGAGAGCCCGTACTCGTTGCCGAGGATCTCCACCTCGAGGGAAGCCAGGGGCATGCCGCGCTCAACGGGGTGGACCTGGAGTTGCGCCGAGGCGAGATTCTTGGGATTTGTGGTGTCGAGGGTAACGGACAAGCCGAGTTGATCGAGGTCCTCTCCGGGTTGCGCCGGCCGCAACGGGGGCGTGTGCTGTTGAAGGACCAGGATGTCACCGCGACCGGCCCCAACCCGCGCCGCCGTCTGGGACTCTCCTACATCCCGGAGGACCGTCATGGCCGCGGATTGGTGCTCCCCTTTTCGCTCACCGAGAACGTGCTCCTGGGGAATGCCGAGGAAGCGCCATTCAGTTCCGGCGGCAGGATCGACTACCCTCGCAGCCGTACATTGACGGAGCGGCTGATGCGAGCCTTCGATGTTCGCGCTCCAACCCCGGACACTCCGGCCGGGGCGCTCTCGGGAGGAAACCAGCAAAAATTGATCATCGCCCGCGAGCTGCATCGCGAGCCAGACGCCCTTCTCGCCGTCCAGCCAACCCGCGGTCTCGACGTGGGAGCGATCGAGTTCGTCCACAAACAGCTCGTCGCGGAGCGTGACAAGGGCCGCGGCGTCCTCCTCATCTCATTTGATCTTGACGAGGTCATGGATGTCAGCGACCGCATCCTGGTGCTCTCTGAGGGCCGCATCGTCGGGAACTTCCTCAGCGGCACGGTGACGAGAACGGAGTTGGGTCTGCTGATGGGGGGCCGGGGTTTGGATGAGCACGCTCCCGCTGCCGACTGAACGAGGGGTCACTTCCGTCTGGCGGCGGATCACCGGCGCATTGCCGACGGTCGTTTCTTCGCTCCTCGCGGTCGCCATCGCGCTGCTCGCGGGCGGGGTCGTGCTGGCCCTCTCTGGCGCCAATCCCGTTCCCGCGTTCCAGGCCCTCTTTGCGGGCGCGTTCGGTGGCCGGCGTGAGCTGGCTGAGACGCTGGTGATGGCCACGCCGCTGATCCTCGGCGGGCTTGCCTTCGCCGTCGCCGCGCGCGCGGGTATGTTCAATATCGGCATCGAAGGCCAGATGGTCGTTGGCGGACTCTGCGCCGGACTGGCCGCGGCATGGGATCCCGGTCTGCCGATCTTCGTCCATCTCCCGCTGGCGGTCCTGGTAGGGATGATCGCCGGTGGGATGTGGGGGTTCATCCCGGGGTTCCTCAAGGCACAAACCGGAGCGCATGAGGTGATTACCACCATCATGCTGAACTACCTGGCCTACCGCATCAGCACGGTCGTCATCGGCCAGGAAAATCTGCCCCTCGTCAACCCCGCATTACAGGCGACGCAGCCTGCGGTCGATAACGCGACATTGCCTCGTCTCATCGAAGGTACCCGGCTCCATGGCGGCATCCTGATCGCGCTGGCGGCCGTGGTCATCATCTGGTTCCTGCTCTATCGCACCGTCTTCGGCTTCAAGATCCGCACGGTCGGATTGAGCGCCGGTGCGGCCGCGTTCGCCGGCATCCCCTGGGGGAGAACAATCGCGCTGGCGATGCTCCTCAGCGGTCTGCTCGCCGGTCTCGGCGGCACCGCCGACGCGCTTGGTCTGCAGGGGCGCTACTACAACATCACCCTCGGCATCGGTTTCACCTCGATCGCCGTTGGACTCGTCGGGCGTAACACCCCGTTCGGTGTCGTCCTGGCCGGTCTGCTCTTCGGGGCGCTGGCGTCGGGAGCGACCAAAATGCAAAACACGGCTGGCATCTCGCGGGATATCGTCTACGTCTTGCTCGGGTTCGTCATCCTCTCCGTATCGGCGCTGGCGGTAGCGCAGCAGTTCCGCCAGGCAAAGCGGCTGGCAGCCAGGGCACGCGGCGCGACACGTGACCGGGCGGCGCACGATGCGGGCGATCCGTTGTTGGAGCCGCCGCCTCCACCGCGCGCGATCTGACCGGCGGGAGGGGTACCCTGGACGAGTTGCTCTCGTTTTTTTCGCTGGCATTGCTCACGGCGACGCTCCGCTCGGCGGCGCCGCTCATCTTTGCCGCGATGGGTGGTCTTCTCTCCGAGCGCTCCGGGATCACCAACATCGCCCTCGAAGGGTTCATGTTGATGGGCGCGTTCGCGGCCGTGGCCGGCACCTGGTTCTTCAATAGCCCGATGGTCGGTCTTGTCGTCGCCATTCTGGTCGGAGCGGTGGGCGGTCTCGTCTTCGCCTTTTGGACGGTCACGCTGAAAGCTGATCAGATTGTGGCCGGCACGGCGATTGTCCTGCTGGGACTGGGATTGACGTCGTTCTTGACGGAGCAGATCTGGGGCCAGGCCGGCAGTTCACCGCCGGTGGAGCGCCTTCCGACGATCGGTCTCGGGATGAACGTCCTGCTGCCGGTCGCGTTCATGCTGGTGCCGCTGACCCACTGGTTCCTGTTCAAGACCAAGTCGGGACTCCGCGTCCTCGCCTGTGGTGAGAAGCCGGAAGCGGCGCAGGCGGTCGGCATCGACGTCGCCAGGTATCGCTACGCGATGGTCATTGTCTCTGGCCTGCTCGCCGCGGTTGGCGGCGCCTACCTCTCGATTGGGGATCTTTCCCAGTTCACAACAAACATCACCGCCGGGCGCGGCTTTATTGCCTTGGCGGCGGTGATCTTTGGCAACTGGATGCCGTGGGCGACAATGGGCGCTGCGCTCCTTTTCGGGTTCGCGCAGGCTTTGCGCTTCCACGTGCAGGCGCTCGATCTCCCCATCCCCCAGGATCTCATCATCGCGCTGCCCTATCTCCTGACCCTGATCGCGATTACCGGGCTGCTGCGCCAATCGACCCCACCCGCCGGTCTGGGGCGTCACCCGTCGAGTGGCTGACGAGCTATTGGCAATTGGCTATCGGTTATTAGCTTTCTTCCGACTCCCGACTCCCCAAAATACACGAACCCGGCCGGGCGGCCGGGTTCGTGCGGGAAGGGGAGGGTGGAGCGTGTGCGGCGCTCCACGGGCTCTGGGAGAGAGCATCGTTTTCTGCTGGGGCGATGCTCTCGGCTTGGCTTACGTCGAGGCCGTGTGCCCGGATTCATCGATTCGCGGCCCGAGCCATCACCCCGACGTGTCGCCCAGCACCCGGTCCTACCCGCGCGGGTCAGCACCTGTGGGCGCGACCGTCATACGGCGCTCTCCATTGGTGCGTTCCAGAAGCCGCACAAGGCCGACGATCACAGCCGTAATCGCCAACGATAGAGCGAGCTCCTGCCACATAACGGTGTGGATTCGGTCTTCGAAGGTTTTGTCGTGCAGGACCATCGCGACCGCGGCATGCACCAAGACGAAGGCGCCAACATACAAGAAGGCCGGGAAGCGACCCAGCAGCCGCGCCACGAGCTCGCTCCCGAAGAGGAGGATCGGAATTGAGAGGAGCAAGCCGAACATGAGCAGGCGGACGTCGCCGTGCGCCGCGCCGGCGACCGCCAGGATGTTGTCGAGACTCATGACGACGTCGGCAAGAATAATCGTCTGAATCGCCTCCCGTAACGAACCGGCTTCCTTGATGCTGCCATGAGCATCGTGCTGAGGCCGCAGGAGCTTGAACGCGATGTAGAAGAGCAGGACGCCGCCGATGGCTTGCAGGTATGGAATACCCAGCAGGACGGTGGCCAGCGCGGTAAAGAGGATGCGGAGTCCGACAGCACCGGCGCCGCCGAAGATAATCGCCCGGCGGCGATTCTCCGGGGAGAGGCTGCGCGCCGCCATCCCGATGACGACGGCATTGTCCCCCGAAAGCACGAGGTCGATGATGATGATGCTGAAGATTGCTGTTAGTTGTTCAGCCACGAGGTCCGGGCTTCCTCCCTGGGTCGTACGCTAGCTGGCCGGTCGCAACCGGCCAGCACCCTACCCCCGGAGCGTACCACGGCCAGAAAAAGACCCGGCGATGGCGCTCCCAGATATCGTTTTGTTAACGTCAGGAGATGACGATGCGGTCGATGACCGCGGCGGCGAACAACAGCGCCAGGTACCAGAGCGAATAGAAGAACATCTGCCGGGCCACGCGCTTACTGGGCTGGAAATAGAGACGGATGGCGAACCAAAGAAAGACTCCATTGAGGACCAGAGCCGAACCAAGGTAGATCCAGCCGAGGCCGAGCGGCGTGAGCGCAATGCAGAGCAGCGCTAGGCCAGCGGTGTAGATCACGATCTGTCGCCGCGTCTCCGTCTCACCGCTCACGACCGGAAGCATCGGCACGGAGGCGCGGGTGTAATCACCTTGTTTGAGCAGCGCCAGGGCCCAGAAATGGGGCGGCGTCCAGGCGAAGATGATGGCGAAGAGACCCCAGGCCAGCGGTGCCAGATCACCGGTCACCGCCGCCCAGCCAACGAGGGGCGGCGCCGCGCCGGCGGCCCCGCCGATGACGATGTTGTATGGGGTCGAGCGCTTGAGCCATTTCGTGTAGACGAACACATAGAAAAGGTTTCCGGCCAGGGCGAGCGCGGCGGCGGTCCAGTTGATGATGAAGCCGAACACCAGCACTGAGGCGACGCTCAGCGTGACACCAAAGGCCAGCGCCGCATCTGGACTGACACGACCGGCCGCCACGGCCCGGTTGCGGGTGCGAGCCATGTGGGCGTCGATGTCGCGGTCGATGAAGCAGTTGAGAGCATTGGCCCCACCGGCGGCCAGCACCCCGCCCAGCATCGTCACCGCGACCAGCCAGAAGGGCGGGACACCGCGCGCGGCAATCAGCATGGCGCAGAGCGTCGTCGTGAGCAGCAGCGTCATGATCCCGGGCTTCGTGAGAGCCACGTAATCAGCGACCATGACACGGGCTCGAAGCAGGAGTGAGGGTGCCAGCCCGAAGCCCAGCGCCGCATTCGGGTTGTTGGCTAAGGCCAGTGCGCCATCAGATGCGGACGGCACCGGGAATCGCACGTCATGGGCGTTCCCCGCGGCGGAGCTCGTGCCGGCTTGCGCCGTGTGCTTGTCGCGCATGCGTGCCGGTTGCGGTGCCCAGGCTGCCAAGGCAACGCCGAGCATGGTGATCCAGAACAGCGTGGCGACGATGAGATGCGGCGACGACATCCACATTGGATCGCCCGCGACCGCGGCCAGTGCGTTCAAACCGCTCTGCAGCACGACCAACAGGACCGCGGCTCCTGCCAGATTGCGCGCGGTTGTGGATGCGCCACGTCGCCAGGCGAGTGCAGCGGATCCTGCCGCCGCGAGCGTGCCCAAGAGCGCCGTGGCTCGGTAGCCGAGATGGATGACCGCATGCGTATCAGCGCCGTCGGCGCCTCGCGCGCAGAGGGGCCAGGTGGCGCACGCAATTGCGCCAGTCGCGCTAGTCGACGCGCCGAAGATGAGAAGGATCAGCGCGATGGCTGCCCCCAGCCCGCCGACGAGCGCAAACAGGCGGTCCACGGCTGGGCCGCTGGCACGCCCAAGGTCTGCCAGCCAGCCTGGTGCACCGCGCGCGGCGGCAACCGCAGTAAGGGTCACGAGGGCAAAGCCCAGGAAGAGCATGGCGGCGGTAAGGTGGAGGATCGCGATGCCGGCTGGTGCACCCCAGCGCGCGGCAAAGCCACCGACGACACTCTGGACCATGATTGCCCCAAGGGCTGCCGCCGCGAACAGACGCCCACTACGCGAGACGCCCGGCGTTTTGAACGCAGCCAGTGCCGTTGTCGCCGCGAAGGCGATGACTGCCACGGCGACGACTCGATGTGTGTATTCGACGAGGGGTTCCCACCCGAGTGGAGGCAGCCACCGTCCATTGCAAAGCGGCCAATCGTTTCCACATCCGGATCCGGCCGGGTGCAAGCGAGCCCCGCTCCCGATGGCGATCAGCGCAAGGGTGGAGAGGACCGTGGCGAGCGAGAACCGGTACAACCGTGTCATGCGGTCGCCTAGAGGTTCCTGGGCGAATGGTAGCCCGCCCGCTCGGCCGCTTCCGGTGATGAGAAACAGAGCTCGGCGATCGTCTGTTCGTAGGCCCGTGATTCGGCGGTGTGATAGATCATCGAGTGCGCATTGCCCTTGACCGGGAATTCTGGTGGACACGTGACGGTACCGTTGCCGCGGACGGCTCCTTCTGGAACATCGGTAGCCCCTGGCGCCGCGGGTGGCTCAGGAGTGACAGGAGGGGAGGAGGGCGCCGCGGTCGCTTCCTGCGTTGGAGCCGCCTCTGTCGTCGCTTCCGTTGCGTCACCGATCGCCTCGAGAGCCTCCTGTGCGATTGCCGGCGTCGACCGGCCAATTCCAAGGCCAACGCCGCCGAGCGGTCGGATCGGGGTCAGCAGCGCCGGGTCGGCCTTGCGCAGCTCTTCCGTGGACGAAGGACCTTGCTCCCAGTCCGATGCTTCCAGCTCCGTTCCCGGCGCAGGCGTGAAGAGACCGAGCAACCGCTGCGCGGTGCCGTACTCGGTGAGGGGGCGCCGGTTGCTAGCGAGGGGTGGTAACGAACCCCGGGGCCGGCCGGGTAGCGCCGGTTGATCGGGGGTCATGCCTGGTCGCTGTGGAGAGGTCGTCGCGGCTGGCGC
>DASUQU010000259.1:0-12933 GCA_036280495.1 Thermomicrobiales bacterium
GTCGAGGGGACGAGCAGCGCCGCTGTGAGACCAAGCCCGGTCTTGAGCACGTCGCGGCGGCTGACGAAGGAACCGCGTGGATCTGGGACTTTCGTCGTGGGCAGGCTCGGACACCCTCGGAAATCCACCTTCGTCTCCTTACGCTCTTCCATTCCAAGGTCGCAGGTCTGCATTGTACGGGTGGTGCGGGCGCCGTGCGATGAGAACCGAAGGGCGCTTTCTCCCCAATTCACGTTCCACGAGAAGCGAGCAGTCGCTTCCGCGCCACGGAGGAGAAACGCCGGTGGCGCCGGCACCCTCCCGCCCTGGTCAAAGTGTTTGCAGATATGACCCGTCACACCAGCCTTCGACGCCCTCCGGCGTCGCCACCTCGTACCAGGCGATGCCCTCGCCCTCGACCGGTCCCGCGATGACTGTCGCCATAGAGCCTGCAGGCAGTGCGGTCAGAACCGTTGCCCAGAGCGCCGGCTCGACGTGAATGTTGAGGGGTCCGTTGGCGACTTTCGTTGCCGTGCCGGGGGCGAAGATCGGCCAGGTCTCCTGACGCTGCTCCTTCTCTCCGTTGACGCCACCCTCCGGCTCATTGCCGGTCCCGTCGTTTTCGACGGGAACGTCGACAGGGTCCGCCTCTGGGGCTGGCTCCTCAGTCGGTAGCGCATCTTCTCCTGAAGGGAGCGGGGTCGCTGGGCCCGTGGACACCTCGTCAGTAGGTGTTTCCGCCGGCAGCGGATCGAGGGGAGCCGGGTTCGGATCCGGGACAAGTAGGTTTTCGGCGACCCACCCCGTGAGCGAGACGCCGCGCACCTGATACCAGATAGTCGAGTCGTTCGTCGTCGGACCCTGGAGCACCAGCAGCGGCTCCCCGAAGGCGACTTTGGTCACGACGTCGAAATCGGTCCCAGGTCCGGCACGGAGGCTGCCACCTTCGGCGTTCATGAGCACCCGCATTCCGGGGTACCACTCGGGTGGTGGTGGCTCCGGGTCGTCGCGGCCCTTGATCACGTGACGCGCTTCGGTACGGACGGTGTCGAGCTTCACGTAGAACTCGTCGCCGGGACAGGTGGTGTTGTTGACGTCCCGGTGCCCGCAAATCGTCGGCAGACTCGAGATGTCGTGGAAGGGTGCGGCGTCAGTCGGATCCAGATTCCGGGCCGCCCAGGAGGTGATCCAGACGATGGCGTTGTGCATCTCCGGGGTGGCCGGGTCGTTGAAGAAACGGCCCATCAGGCAAATACCGCAGCTCCCCGCGTTGTAGCCCTCGGCATGGCAGCCGACCGCGTCTTCTCCGCCAACGCGGCCTTCGTAGACATTGCCCATGAAATCGACGAGGTAGTTGTAGGCGATGTCGCCCCAGCCGCGAGTGATGGCGTGGAAGTAGTAAATCGAGCGCATCTCCAACACCGGGTCGTTGAAGTTCGCGGTATCGGCGTGGTGGATGATCACGTGTTCGACCTGTTGGTACTCGACTGGGAAGATCTCCTCGCCCCCTCTGCCAAAACGAAGTGATTCGTCCGCGCCCCAGGCGGCACGAGAAATCAGCGGCGGAGGAGAGAAAACGGGAGTCAGCGCCGGGTTCGCTATTTGTTCCAACGATGGGCCCGCGCTGGCGTCGATGTAGTCGATCTCGAATCCCGGCAGCGGCGCGAAGTTACCGGCACTGTCATAGGTCCGATACTGCAGGAACGTGGCTCCGGGTGTCGAGACGAGACTGCCGATAATGCGACCATCCCGGTCAGGCCGACCGCTGTGCGACGCGCGCCCGATCCAGATCGACTCGGACCAGGTCACGCCATCCGGGCTCCAGAGCAACTCAACCGATCCGCCCGGATCGCCCTCGCCACTCCAGCTTGGGGCAAGCGCGTAAAAGGGGAAATCGGTCGCGAACACGATGAACTGGGCAGGATCTCCACGCTGCGCGAGTCGGAATCCCTCCTCTTCCACCCAGCGCCCACCGACAGTGAACGAGTCTGTTTGACGCCCCGGGATCGCTTGCACCCGGCGTTGTTCCCCGCCGACCAGCACCCCCGCGGCAACCCCGGCGCCAGCCCGCAGTACGCTCCGTCGTCCCATTCGGGACGACCGCGCGCCCGAGTGCCAACCTCCGCTCGCACCACGCCACACTTATCAGTCTCCATGGTCAGCCTGCCCGTGTGTACGTACAGGCGCTCCGGGGCGTCCATCCGGATACAACGCGCGGGCGTGTTCGGGGTTCCGCAGGGAATTCCGCGATGCTACGAGTCGGGGTACGAGCGTGTCAACGGGATCGTCGATCCCTTGCCTGAGGACGACTCCGCCGTTTGGAAGATGCGATCATTCTCGGGCAGAACAGGGGTAGGGACCCAGGGCGGTACGGAGCGCGAGCAGACGGTGACCTCGCTACTGCAGATTGTGAGAAGCCGGGCGCTCGTCGTCCTGATGCTCGGTCACTTCTCGAACGACATGCTGGGCGGCGTTCTGCCGGTGCTCTTCCCGACCATGAAACTCCAGTACGGTCTCACGAATGCCCAACTGGGACTGGTGACGCTCGCCTTCACAGCCACGTCGTCCCTGACACAACCGCTTTTCGGCTACTTCTCGGATACCCATGGCCGGCGCTGGTTTGTGCCAGCCACCCTCGTCTGGGGTGCGCTCTGCGCCGCATGCTACGGCTTCGTCACGAGCTATCTCGCCTTCATCGCGCTTGCCGCTCTCGCCGGGATCGGCTCCGGCGCCTTCCACCCGCTCGGCGCTTCGAACGCGGCGGCGGTTTCCAAGGACGAGCACCGGAACTCGGCGATGTCCTTTTACACGGTCGCCGGGGGGATCGGCTACGGGCTAGGTCCGATCGTCGGTTCGGTGTTGCTTGGCGCCTTCGGTCCGCGCGGGACGCTCGGTCTCCTTGTTCCCGGATTTACCGCCGCAACGCTCATCTGGCCCCAGATGCGTGTCGTGGAGCGCGCGCGAGAGGCGAGGGCGGCCGCCACGCGAGCAATGCGGGCCACCTCGGAGTGGGGAGCCCTCTCGCGCGTCATCCTGGTGACGATGCTGCGCTCGTGGGTCTTTCTCTCGGTCTTGCAGTTGAGCCCCATCTGGTACTCCGAGCTCGGTTTCAGCCAGGCGTACTACGGTTCGCTGGCGGCGGCGATCATCCTCGCCGGGGCGGTGGGCACCCTCCTCGGCGGTGGCTTCGCCGACCGCATCGGGCAGCGTCGAGTCATCGTGTCAACCCTGTTGCTGACGATTCCGGCGTTGCTGCTCTACGCCAGCTTCCCCGGTCGCTACGGGATCTTTCTGGCGGCACTGGTCGGGTTCTTCTGCGACGCGTCGCTCTCGATAACGCTGGTCATGGCACAACGGCTGGTGCCGGGCCGGGTCGGCGTGGCGTCCGGGGTCATCCTCGGCCTCGGCTTCGTCACGGGCGGGATAGGGGTGCCGATCACCGGTCGAATCGCCGACCTCTTCGGCATGCAGGTGGCACTGGCCAGTCTGACCATTCTGCTGGTGGTCGGATCTCTGGTCGCCCTGACGCTTCCGACCGATCACGAGACGGCCTTCGAGTCGACCGTGGATCCCGCCGCGACCCGGGTCGACATTCCGGTGCCTAGCGCCGCCCGTCGGTGAGGGGATCGTGCGTTTTGGTCGAGTCGAAGGCGTCGTGACCCCGATCGTCGCCGACGGGCGAACGCTCTTGCGGCTCGTGGTGTGGCTCGATACCGGAACGCGGATCGAGACGGTGCGCGAGGAGATCCTCGTCCCCTTGCGCGGCGTTGACGACTTCGCCGACCTGGTCTGGCATGCCGATCAATGGACGCAGGAGACGATCGGCACGACGCTCGCCGAACGTGGTTGGGAGGCAATCGGCGCCGGCGATCTCCCTACAGCCGACGATCCGGATGAGCCAGGGGCGTTGCCCCGCTCCGCACCCTACGCGGTGCGCAACCTCTCCTGGGAATGAATCAGATCGTGAACGTACCGGAGCAGGCGAGTGAGAGCCGGCCGCCGGTCACTCAACTATCAGGCAAGAAACGCTCATCCTGGAGCGCCCAGCGTAAAGCCATTGCGGTCTTGCTTGGCGTGCAGGTGCTGCTCGCGGTGATCGCCCTCGGCGTCTGGGTCTGGACTCCCGATCGACCAGTGTTGCCCGCGTTACCGGTCAGGCCTGCTCCCCTCGTCGGCACCGGCGCCACCTATGAGAGCGCCCTGCCCCTGGCCCAGGCTCAGGCCGATGCCTGGCTGCCCGGCGCCACCCTGCTCAACGCCTCGATGCAGGTCGATTGGCCGTGGAGCGTGCCCTCGGGAACGCCTACCGCAATCCCTGGCACGGGCTGGTTGACCTACGCCTTCGTCGCGCCGTGGGACCCGCCCGGGCGCCCTCCCGGCGCGGCGTCCCTCGGCATCGTCATCGAGCGGCTGTCGGGGCAGGTCGTGACGCAGGAGACGGAAGGCTGGGAGCTTGCTCCTGATTTTCGCCCTCCGCCGCCACCAGCGGCAATCGATTCGACCGAGGCGACCTTGCGCGCCGAGGAGGCGGGAGGCACCGCCTTCCGTCGCGAATGCCCGCAGTTCCGGCATCTTTCCCGGACATTCCCGGTTGCGGACGGACGCACTGAGTGGCCACTACACTGGGTGGTCATCTACGAGGACACGCGCGTTCCGGACAAGCACGGGCTGCTGCTTCGTATCGACGCCGAGACGGGCGAGGTGCTCGATCGCGAGGGTGATGCTCCGGAGTGTTCCGCGACACCCTGAACCAGTGTTCATCTCTCACCGGGATGATCGCAGCTCAAGGGGAGCGAGGCTGGAGGCCTTGATGGACGTTCCGACGGCGATCGACTGAACCCCATGTCGAATTCGTCAGCTCGCGTTCGACTAGGACAAGAGAGCGGGGTGAAATCCAACGAGGATCTCGATCGTCCAGCTCACGAAGGGAACAGAAAGGAGACTCGACGATGCGCGTGATGGTGCTGGTCAAGGCGAACGAGGATTCGGAAGCAGGCGTGATGCCGAGCGAACAGCTCTTGACGGAGATGGGCGCCTTCAATGAGGAGTTGGTCAAAGCCGGCGTGATGCTGGACGGCGATGGACTCAAGCCGAGCTCAGAGGGGGCCCGCGTCCGCTTCTCGGGATCGCAGCGGACAGTGATCGACGGTCCCTTTGTGGAGACAAAGGAGCTGATCGCCGGCTACTGGATCTGGCAGGTGGAGTCGCTCGACGAGGCGATCGAGTGGGTCAAGCGCTGTCCCAATCCGATGGGCGTCGAGTCCGAGATCGAGATTCGGCCCTTCTTCGAGGCCGAGGACTTCGGCGAGGAGTTCACGCCCGAGCTGCGGGAACAGGAAGAGCGATTGCGGGCGCAGTTGAAAGAACAGCGAGGCGAGTAGGAGACCTCCGTTTCGTCCATGTCGTTCCTGCGAATGGCTTGCAGACACGAGTCTTTTTCCCGCGTCTACCTCCGGGGCCATAATGGGCTCTTGAGAGATCGGTCTTCGATACCGATTCCGCCGGCATGGAGGTCTTCCCCGAGGAGGGAACGTGAGTCCGCTCGACGTCTCCCGGGCCACGCCGTTCTCCACAGCACGTGAGCTCGATCACTGGCTCCAGGACCACGGAGCGACGGAGCAGGAGCTGATCGTCGCCATCTTCAAGAAGGCCTCCGGCAAACAGACTGTGACCTTCGACGATCTGCTCGAGACGGCATTGTGTCACGGCTGGATCGATACCCAGACCAAGAGCATCGATGGTGAGCGCTACGCGATTCGATTCGTCCCCCGGCGGCCCGGATCGAATTGGTCGCCGACGAATAGGGAAATCGCGCGGCAGCTCTTGCGCGAAGATCGGATGACCGCCGCCGGCATCGCCGTGCTGCCGGCGGACCTCTGACCAGTTGAAGCCCCTCATGCGGAGCGTTCGGTCAACGGGCTTCGAGCTGGGCAATTTCGGCGTCGAAGTCGGCGAGGCGCTTGCGCGCAACCGGGAATCGTTCCGCCCACTTGTGGCGGTCTTCCTCTTCGTCGTCCCGCTCCTGGGCCAGGCGCGCCGCTTCGGCGCGAAGGGTCTGGCGCCGGTAGGCGCGCGTGGCGCAGGTGTCGCAATGGCCACGCCAGTCGAGCCAGTCCCCGCACACTGGGCAGGGTCGAGCGAGATCAGCCAGGGTGGGCCGCTCGGGTAGCGGCTCGCCTTCGAGGGCGCGGTCGCGGAGATCGAGCGCGAAGACCGAGGCGCTTTCGGCGAGATGCCGCTCCAGCTCTCCCCGCCGCGCGTCCGGGACTTCGGGAGGCACGAGCGCGGCGGCGTTTCCGGAGCGCTGCAATATCTGTCCGCGCACGACGGGCCCACCGCGTTGGTCCCAGTCGATCTCCTCTTCCCAGCGGAATCGTTCCGGTCCGATCGTGAAGGCGACGCTGACCGGCTCCTCCAGACGGACGTCGATGTCCGTGATCGGCGTCTCGGGAAGCGAAATCGGAGGCAGCGGCGCGGTGGTATCGAGCACCCGCAAATCCTCTTCGATCGTCGCCAGCGAGTGATCGAGCAGTTCCATGCGCTCGCACCACGAGTTTTCCTGCTGCCGCGCCGACAGCGCCCGCTCCAGGTCGTACGCGGCCATATCCCGGCGCTGGCGCAGCGCGTCGAGACGGCTTTGCATGGCCGGATCGGCGGCGGGAGGCCGGCGACGGATGATCCCGCTGCCGTCAGGTTCCGGTGTTGCCGCCGGCCTCGGCGGCGATTCAGTGGTCGTGCGCTTACCAAAGAGACGTTTCCAGGCCATGAAGTGCTCCCGAATCAGCACGAAGGATAGTGGCTGAGATGGCTCGTAGCAGATTCGGCAGCCGGGGATGCTCCCTGATCACTCCTTCACTCCGGTGTCGATTCTGCTCCTCGCCATTCGACAACATGGCGCCAACGGTCATTGCCGAGAGCCGATCATCGGCTTAGGGTGACCGCGAACAGTGGTCCGAAGTGAAACTGGAGGTTGTGGTGAGAAAGATCGTGGCGGGGACGTTTCTCTCGCTGGACGGCGTCATGGAGGCGCCGGACAAATGGCACTTCCCCTACTTCGACGACGCGATGGGGGAGGCGGTCGGCGCCCAGATGGCCGAGGCCGACGCGATGCTGCTGGGCCGTGTGACCTACCAGGAGTTCGCGAGCTACTGGCCCCAGCAGCCCGCTGAAACGCCGGGTGCGGACTTCATGAACAGCGTCACGAAGTACGTCGTCTCCACGACGCTGCAGAGCGTCGACGCATGGCAGAACTCAACCCTCATTGACGGCACCAACTTCGTCGCCGAGATCCAGCGTTTGAAGGAGTCGCCCGGGAAGCAGATCAATGTCACCGGCAGCGCCAAGCTCGTGCAGTCGCTGCTACGGGAGCGGCTGCTCGACGAGCTGCGGCTGCTAGTGCACCCGATCGTGGTCGGCGGTGGCAAGCGGCTGCTGGAGGGGGAGACCGGCCAGCATCCACTGAAGCTGGTCGACTCCCAAACCTTCGACACCGGCGTGCTCTACCTCACCTACCAACCCGCCAACCGGTAGGCGAAGCAACGGAGGGAGGAGCATGATGATGCGAAGGAGGCGGAGAATCCGGCTCTCGGGATGCGGTGCGATTCGTCGACAGCGCTTGACCGGTGGCGAGACGGCGGCAACAATCGCGTGGCCGGTTCGGTCAGCGACGTGGTCCATGGGAGTCGAGCATGTCGGGTGTCGTCACCAAGGGTCACCCGGGAAATGAAGCAGCGAGTGAGTGTGAGGTCGCCTGGACACCGAGCCCGGCGTATCTCGACCGCTCTCGCCTGCGCCGATTCATGGCGCGCCACGGTATCACGACCTATGACGACTTGCTTGCACGCGCCACAGCCGACCCCGGGTGGTACTGGGGAGCGGTCGCGGAGGATCTCGACCTCACGTGGAGCCGCCCCTACGAGCAAGTGCTCGATCTCTCCGGCGGTGCACCCTGGGCGGAGTGGTTCACCGGGGGCGGTTTCAATTACGTCACCAGCGCCCTCGATCGGCACGCGGCAGGACCCGGCGGCGATCGGACCGCGCTGATCTGGGAGGGGGGCAACGGCGCCGTGCGGCGGCTCACCTACCGTGAGCTGCAACTGGAGACGAACCGCCTGGCGAACGCTCTGCGCGATCTTGGCGTCGAACGCGGGGATCGCGTCGGGGTGTTCATGCCGATGCTGCCGGAAACGGTGGCCGCGGTTCTGGCCCTGGGCAAGCTGGGCGCCATCTTCCTGCCGATGTTCTCCGGGTTCGGACCGGAGGCGCTCGGCTCACGGCTGCACGACGGTGAGGCGAGTCTGCTCATCACCGCCGATGGTGCCCTCCGCCGCGGCAAGACCGTCCCCATGAAGGTGGTCGCCGACGAGGCGATGCTCCAGGCGCCAAGTGTGCGCGCCTGCCTCGTCCTGCGCCGCACCGGCGAGGAAGTGCCATGGACTGCTGGACGGGACGCCTGGTGGCACGACGTCGTACCGCAGGCGTCTCCCGAATTCGAGACCGTCGAGACCAACGCCAACGAGCCGTACATGCTGATCTATACCTCCGGCACGACCGGTCGCCCGAAGGGGGCGATCCACGTCCACGCCGGGTTTCCCGTCAAAGCCGCCCACGACCTAGCCACCTGTTTCGATCTGCAACAGGACGACACGCTCTTCTGGTTGACCGATCTCGGCTGGATGATGGGGCCCTGGCTGATCTGCGGCGGACTCATCGTCGGCGCGACGCTCATGCTCTTCGAGGGGACGCCCGACTATCCAGACCCCGATCGCCTCTGGCAGCTGGTCGAGGATCACCAGGTCACCATCCTCGGTGTCGCGCCGACCGCCGTCCGGGCCCTGATGGGCAAAGGGACCGACTGGGTACGGAAGCGTGACCGCTCCTCTCTGCGCATTCTTGGCTCGACGGGAGAGACATGGAATCCCGGCCCCTGGCGCTGGTATTTCGAGGAGGTGGGCGAAGGGCGCTGCCCGATCATCAACTACTCGGGCGGAACCGAGACCAGCGGCGGCATCGTCGGCTGTGTCACCCTGCGGCCGATCGTGCCCTGTGGCTTCAACTCGCCGGTGCCGGGGATGGACGCCGACGTAACCGACGACACCGGCCATCCGGTGCGCGGTGAGGTGGGGGAGCTCGTGGTGCGCCAGCCCTGGGTGGGGATGACTCGCGGCTTCTGGCGTGACCCTGATCGCTATCTCGAGACCTACTGGAGCCGCATTCCCGATGTCTGGGTGCACGGCGACTGGGCGGAGATCGACGACAGCGGCCAATGGTTCATCCGCGGGCGTTCGGACGACACCTTGAAGGTAGCCGGGAAACGGGTGGGCCCAGCCGAAGTGGAGTCGGCGGCGACGGCGCACCACGCCGTCCAGGAGGCCGCCGCCATCGGCGTCCCGCACGAGATCAAGGGGGAAGCGATCGTGGTCTTCGCGGTGCCGAAACCGGGGGTCGAGGTCACCGCCGCCCTGGCCGAAGAAGTGCGGCAGACGATCGCGACGCAGCTCGGCGCCGCGCTACGGCCACAGCAATTGCACTGGGTACGTGACCTGCCGAAGACGCGCAACGCCAAGATCATGCGCCGAGTGATCCGCGCCGCCTACCTCGGACTCCCCGCTGGGGACGTCACGGCATTGGAGAACCCGGCGGCTGTTGAGGAGATCGCGCGCACTCCTAACGAAGCGACACCGCAAAAAGGTCAACCGGATCCTGAACGTTTGGCCTGATCAATTTTCGCCAAACATTAACCACATTCCCTGGTCTTCACTTCTCTGTTAAGCTTGACGCGTGGGCTATCGAGTGCCAGCATTCGCGTAGCGGCTCGCCCGGTCGATAGATGAGGCTGTCCGGGTGACCGCGCTCCCCCGCGGGTTGTCCCGCGCTGCCCCGCCTTGAGTCCACGCGCGAGCTCACGGTTTCGTTTCCGGTCCAGGATGGTCCTCGTGGCACGCCGCTATCGCCAATCTCCAGTTTTTTACGAACCCACCCCTGCTCGGTGGCCATGGGCGCTTGCGTTGGTCGTCGCCATCGGCGCCGTCGTCTTCGCGGCAGTCGTGCGGCCGGGGATTATCCCGCTGGGCGGCCTCGACGACCTCTTACCGCAAACGAGTCCCGCTGAACAGGCCGCTCCTACTCCGGATCCGGAGATTGCGGCGAATGCCAGCGCAGTGGCCGAGAGCGTGCCGACCGAGACCAGTCCTGCCGAGGAGGATGTCAGCCCGGCGCCGATTGCGGGGACAGAGTCGGCTGATGCAGTCGCCGCCGGGTGGGTCGCTCACTGGAACGACGGCGACTATGCCGGGATGTATGCCCTGACCTCGGGGACCGTGCAACGCACGATACCGCTCGAGGAGTTTGTGAGCCGTTACCAGGGGATCGTCGATCGAGCCGAGCTGAGCTCGGTACGGGCCGAGATCACCGGCGCCGCCGGAGGCGCGCCGCGGGTCCCATTTCGCGTCAGATTCGAATCGGGCATCGCCGGGGAGTTCAGCGAGGAGAATACCCTGCCGCTGGTCCATCAGGAGGACGGCTGGCGGGTAGCCTGGACGCCTTCGACCATCTTTGCCGAGCTCGGAACTGATGGCTGTGTCGACGTCGACCGTTTGCCCTCTGAACGCGGCAAGATCCTCGACCGGAACGGAGAGCCCCTTGCCTATGACGGGCAGGTGGAGCGCGTCGGGATCGTGCCGGGGCTGATCCCCGCGGAAGACGAGGAGCGCGTTCTGCGGGAGCTGAGCGAGCTCACGAAGATGGATGAAGACGCCATCAAGGCACGGTATGAGGGCGCCGATCCAAGTTGGTTCGTCCCGATCATGGATTTCCCACGGGAGGAGAGCGAACGCCTGCTCGACGTCATCTCCCGCCTGCCGGGGGTTTCGGTCAAAGCTGAGACGGCGCGTGTCTACCCGCTCGGAGAGCAGGCCGCGCACATCACCGGCTACGTCTCGGAGCCGACCGCCGAGCAACTGGAGGCGGATCCAGCTCTCATCCCAGGCCAGCGCATTGGCCAAGCGGGGATCGAAGCCGGAGCCGACGAGATCCTGGCCGGGGTCCCTGGTGGCCGTCTGCTCGTGGTTCACTGCGACTCTCGCGTCGAGCGATCGGAGATCGCGTCGCGTGAGCCGGTTCCGCCGCGTGACGTCGTGCTGACTATCGACCGCGTGTTCCAGACCGCGGTCTTCGCCGCGATGCGCGAGCAGGGCCCTCGCCTGGGCGCCGCCGTCGTCCTGGATCCTCGGACCGGAGCGGTCCTGGCACTGGCTAGTGTCCCCAGTTACGACCCGAATGGGTTCGTGCTCGGGTTTGCCCCGCGTGATCGCGCTGCGCTGCAATCCGAAGCGCAGCGACCACTCCTGTCACGAGCGGCAGAGGGTCTCTATCCGACTGGATCCGCGTTCAAGCCGATCACTTTTGCCGCCGCAATGGAAGGACTCGGGTACACCCCGGAGACGGTGCTCGACTGCCCTTCGACTTTTCAGCTCGAAGGGGCTGGTCAACTCTGGGAGGATTGGACCGTCGCCTACGGGGTGGGCGCGCAGGGCCCGTTGACGCTCCATCAGGCGCTTGTCAACTCGTGCAACACGGTCTTCTACGCCATTGGCCGCGATCTCGATGCGAAGGACCCGGAATACCTGCCAGGGATGGCGAAGGCGTTTGGTCTTGGGTCGCCCACCGGCATCCCCTACCTGCCGGAGGCGGCGGGCGCGGCTCCCGACCCGGCGTGGAAGCTCGAGACCATCGGCGATTACTGGGCGACTGGTGATGCCATCAACCTCGCCATCGGCCAGGGCTTCCTGCAAGTGACCCCGTTGCAACTTGCGACTGCGTATGCCGCGATTGCCAATGGCGGCGATCTTCTTCAGCCATACATCGTCTCCGATCTGGTCAATCCGGACGGGGCGAGAGAGCCGGTTGGCGAGCGGGTCGTGCGCAGCCGGTTACCGGTTTCCGAAAAGACGCTGACCGCGTTGCAGGCAGCATTGCGCGCTCAGACCAGCGATCCCAATGGCGCTGGATCGTACCGGGTGTTCGGCGACATGACCTGGCCTATCGCTGGCAAGACGGGGACAGCGCAACGCACTGGCAGCAAAGCGGCGAAGCCGCACTCCTGGTTTGCCGGGTTCGGCCCCTACGGCAGCGAGCCCAAGATCACCTCGGCGGTCGTCTTCGAGAGCGTGGGCGAGGGCGTGAGCTTCGCCGCTCCGGCGACCCGTCGCATCTATGACGCCTGGCTCCAGTCGGACGTACAGGGGTGATAAGGTGTTGGGTGTTGGGTGATAGGAGTCCTGTCACCCTTCGTCCGAGGAGTCATCATGTACGGAAGACGGGGCCGCATCGGCCTGATCACGCTGGCGAGCGATTCGAGCGTCCTGCCCGAGTACGCCCGGGTGATGCCTGACGGTGTCGCCGTCTACGCGGCCCCGATCGTTCTGCCGCGCGGCGAAGTTAACGCCGCGGCACTGGCTGAGATGCTCGAAGGCGATCAGCTCGAGCGCGCCGCCGAGTTGCTGATCTGGACGGACGTCGACATCATCGTCTTTGCCTGTACGACTGGAAGTCTGGTCCACGGGATCGGATGGGACCGCGAAGTCGCCGCCCGCATCGCGGGGGCGAGCGGGCGCGCCGCGACCACGACCACCACCGCTGTTCTCGGCGCACTTCAGGCCGTTGGCGCCACCTCGCTTGCTGTCGGCACGCCCTATATCGAAGAGCTCAACGCCATCGAGCGCCAATTCCTCGAGGAGAGCGGCTACGCGGTCGCCAGCATTGCCGGTCTGGGCTGCGCGACCGATGCCGAGATCGGACAACTCGAACCCGAGGACGCCGTCTCGCTGGTGGAGCGGGTCAATTCACCGGAGGCGGAAGCGGTTTTCATCTCCTGCACGAATTTCCACTGCCTACCGGCCATTGCATCGCTGGAGCGGCGACTGGGCAAACCGGTGGTGACGAGCAACCTCGCCG
>DASUQU010000260.1:0-4031 GCA_036280495.1 Thermomicrobiales bacterium
AAGCATCGCGAGCGCGCGGCCCAGACCGGTGCCCGCGTCACCGTTACCGAAGATGTCGACGAGGGTGTCCGTGGCGCCGACTTCCTCCACACGGATGTCTGGGTCTCGATGGGAGAGCCGCACGAGGTGTGGCAGGAACGCATCCGACTGCTTATGCCTTATCAGATCAACGCCGACGTGATGCGGCGCACCGGCAACCCGGACGTCAAGTTCATGCACTGCCTGCCCGCGTTCCACAACCGGGAGACGAAGGTGGGCGAGGAGATCTACGAGAAGTTCGGGATCGACGCCATGGAGGTAACTGAGGAGGTCTTCGAGTCGCCGGCGTCGATCGTCTTCGACCAGGCCGAGAACCGGATGCACACCATCAAGGCTATCCTGGTCGCGACCCTGGCCGCCTGAACCGGGCCGGGTGGGCCGCGAGTCGGAGCGCGCAATGTCGGACCAGGGCACCAACGGTCTTGTCCCCGAATCAGAGGAGATTCGTGCGCCGAGCATGCTCGATGCCGTGACTCCGGTGGTGGCATTGATCGGGTTCATCGCTCTCTCTGTCTACCTGTTCGGGCTTGACTCCACTAACGGGGCACTGCAGGTTGGGCTTTTCACGGCGATGACGATCGCCGGGGTGATCGCGCATAAGAATGGCCACTCATACACCGCACTCTCGAACGCGATCATCGGCGGCATCTCGTCGGCTATGGGCGCCGTTTTCATCCTGCTCGCCGTTGGCGCCCTGATTGGCACCTGGAACATGGCCGGCACGATTCCCACGATCGTCGACTACGGTCTTCGTCTCCTCAACCCGAACTTGTTCTACCCTCTGATCGTCGTGATCTGTGCCGCCACTGGCGCGGTCACCGGCAGCTCCTGGACCACCGCCGGCACCCTCGGGGTCGCGTTCGTCGGGATCGCGCAGGTGATGGGACTTTCGCCGGAGATCACGGCCGGCGCGGTGATCTCCGGCAGCTACTTCGGCGACAAGATGTCGCCGCTCTCCGAGACGACCATCCTGGTGCCAAGCCTGGTTGGCGGCGTGACGACTGCCCAGCACATTCGCAACATGGTATGGACAACCGGTCCCGCTATCGTGCTCTCCCTGCTGATCTTCCTCGGTATCAGCCTGAGGACGGATGTGACCGCATCGGCCGCCAACGTCGACGCGGCCCGGGCAGTGCTGGGATCGGCGTTCAACATCTCGCCTATCTGCCTGGCGCCGCTGGTCTTGCTGATTGTCTTTAGCTTCATCAAATACCCGGCGTTTCTCGCGATCTACCTGACCACGATCCTTTCGGGCGTGCTGGCCGTGTTTACCCAGCACGACCTCGTCATCCGATTCGCTGGTGACCCGAACCTGAGCGAGCCGCTGGCCCTCACCAAGGGGATCTACGCCGCGATGGCGACCGGATTCGTCTCCACGACCGGGATCCCGGCCATCGATTCGCTCTTCTCCCGCGGCGGCATGAGCGGGATGTTGACCACGGTCTGGCTAATCCTCGGCGCGCTCGGCTTCGGGGCCATCATGGAGCACGCCGGATTTCTCGACAAGCTGATCAAGAGCGTGCTCATCAGGGCGAAGTCCGGTGGGGCGCTGGCGGCAACGGTGATCTTCACCGCCTTCGGTCTCAACGTCATCGCGGCCGATCAGTACATCGCCATCGTTCTGCCCTCGCGGATGTTCCGCCTCGAGTTCAAGAGGCGCGGCTACAAGCCCCAGGTCCTCTCGCGAATCGTCGAAGACTCGGGCACCGTCACCTCCGTGCTCATTCCGTGGAACACCTGCGGCGCCTATCACACGGGTGTGCTGGGTATTTCGACATTCGCGTACGCCCCGTACTGCTTCTTCAATATCATCAATCCCATCTTGTCCCTCATATATGGCTTCACGGGCTTCCACATGGAGAAGTTCGCGCCAGGCGAGGCGCCCCCGGTCGATGAGGTCGTGATCCTCCCGCCAGTCGAGGAGGCCGCGGTGCTCCAACCAGCAGGAGAAGCGTGATGAGCGAAACACGAGCGGCGGACGGTACCGTCTGGTACCAACTCTCCGCAGAGGAGGCGACCAAGAAGCTCGGCGTCGATCCCGCACGCGGGCTCGACGACGCCGAAGTGACGCGGCGGCGCGAGCAGTACGGGCCGAACCGCCTTGCCGAACCGCCGAAGGAATCCGGCCTGCAGGCCTTTCTGCGCCAATACAAGGATCTCATGCAGATCGTCTTGCTGGTGGTGGCGATCATCAGCATCGTCGTGCTGCAAGACTTCGCGACCGGCATCTTCATCATTGGACTCACTGTTCTCAACGCCGTGCTCGGCCTCAATCAGGAAGGGAAAGCGGCGGAGAGCGTGGCAGCGCTGCGCAAGATGCTGATCATCAAAGCGAAGGCGCGCCGGAACGGCGAGCTGGTCGAATTGCCGGCGGAGGAGCTGGTTCCGGGCGACATCATCACCTTCGAGGCGGGTGACAAGGTGTCCGCGGACGGACGGTTGCTGACCGCGGCGGCGCTCGATATCGAAGAAGCCGGCCTCACCGGCGAGAGCGCACCCGTCACCAAGGACACGACACCGATCGCAGGTGATGATGTGCCGTTGGGCGACCGCCTCGACATGGCGTACATGAACTCGACCGTGACGCGCGGGCGGGGCGAGATGGTCGTTACCGGGACCGGGATGAACACGGAGGTCGGGCAGATCTCCAATATGCTGAACCAGACCGAAGAAGAGAAGACGCCCCTGACGAAGCAGCTCGACCAGTTGACGGTGATGATCACCGCCGCCGCCGCGGTCGCACTTGTGCTCGTCGTCGTGCTGGGGCTGGCGCGCGGCCAGTCGTTCGATTCGCTCTTCCTGATGGGGATCAGCCTGGCAATCGCCGCGATCCCGACAGGCATGCCGGCGGTGGTGACAACGCTGCTCTCTCTCGGCACGCAGCAGCTCGCGGAGAAGGGCGCGATCATCAAGCGGCTGCGATCGGTCGAAACCCTCGGCTCGACCTCGGCCATCTGCTCCGACAAGACCGGCACGCTGACTTTGAACCAGATGACGGCTCGCGAGCTCGTCCTCGCCGGACGACGCTATTCGGTCGACGGCGAAGGGTACTCAACAGAGGGGCGGATCCTGCGGGTCGCCGGAGAGGGCGACCCGCAGTTCGAGCCGATCCTCATGCCGATGGCGCTCTGCAGCGACGCGACGGTCACAGACGGGCAGATCGTCGGCGATCCGACAGAGGCGGCGCTCGTCGTGCTCGCCGCCAAGGGCGGGATCGATGTTCCGGACACGCGAAAGGCGTACCCAAGGGTCGCCGAAGTGCCGTTCGACTCGGCCTACAAGTACATGGCCACCTTCCACCGCATGCAGCTGGAAGGAGGGCGGGAGGTCATCCGGGCCTATGTGAAGGGCGCACCCGACGTGGTGCTTGGTCTCTCGACGACTGGCCTCAATGCCCAGGGCACGCCGGAGCCAATCGAGTCCCACCGCGAACGCGCGCTCGAGGAAAACGACCGGCTGGCGGGAGAAGGCTTGCGCGTCCTTGCCGTGGCTTACCGGGATTTCGACCCGAATACGTTCGACCCGTCAGGTGACCTCCTCGCTCAGGTCAAGGACCTGACGCTGGTCGCCTTCGTCGGGATCGTCGACCCGCCTCGAAAGGAAGCGAGAGACGCGATCGCGTTGTGCAAGAGCGCCGGGATCCGGGTGCGCATGATCACCGGAGACCACGCCACTACAGCGGCGGCGATCGCGCGACAGCTGGGTATCGACGGCCGAGCGGTAACCGGCAATGAGTTCGCGGCGATGAATGACGCCGAAGTCGACAACCAGATCGACGAAATCGGGGTCATCGCCCGCGTCGCCCCCGAAGATAAGGTTCGCCTCGTCGACGTCCTCAAACGGCGCGGGAACATCGTGGCCATGACCGGAGACGGTGTGAACGACGCGCCGGCGATCAAGCGCTCCGACATCGGCGTGGCGATGGGGATCACCGGCACGGAGGTGACGAAGGAAGCGGCCGAGATGATCCTCACCGACGACAACTTCGCCAC
>DASUQU010000261.1:0-2386 GCA_036280495.1 Thermomicrobiales bacterium
ACGTACATCTTTGGCGGCAGGGAACGCGAGGAGGGGCGCGATGATTCTGTCCTGGAAGGAGACGCAATCCGGGATCGTCAACGCGGACGAACGGCTGCCCTGGGGTCAGACGATCGCGATGGGGTTCCAGCACGTGCTCGCCATGTTTGGGGCCACGGTCGTCGCGCCGATTCTGATGGGGTTCGACCCCAATCTCGCCATCCTCTTTTCCGGTGTCGGCACCCTGATCTTCTTCGCTGTCGTCGGCGGCGCAGTACCCAGCTACCTCGGCTCGAGCTTCGCCTTCATCGGGCCGGTGGCGGCTGTCACCGGCACGGCAGCGGCAAGTGGCGCTACCAACGGCATTGCGCTCGCCCTTGGCGGTATCGTCGCCGCTGGTGTCGTCTACACCCTGATCGGGCTGGTCGTGCATCTGACCGGCGGGGGCTGGATCGACACTCTCATGCCGCCACTGGTCACCGGCGCGGTGGTGGCCATCATCGGGCTCAACCTGGCGCCGGCAGCGCGCAACCTCGCCGCGGTCGATCCTGTCGTTGCCGCGATCACGGTCCTGGCAATCTTCGTCATCGGGCTGCTTACCACCGGTGTCTTCAGCCGACTGCCGATTCTCATCGGGAGCGTGATCGGGTACCTGGCGGCGTTGCTCCTGGGTGGAACGTCCGCAGACGGCCGCCAGTATCTCGGAGTGACGGTTCACGGCGTCGATCTGGCCCCAATGGGCGCCGCACCCTGGTTCGGCACGCCAGCGTTCCAGGCACCGGAGTTCAATGGAAGCGCTATGGCGCTCATCGCTCCCGTCGCTATCGTCCTGGTGGCGGAGAACACCGGACATGTCAAGGCGGTCAGCGCGCTCACGGGGCGAAACTTGACCCCCTTCCTCGGTCGAGCATTTATCGGAGACGGGTTGGCGACGATCGTGGCCGGCCTCCGGGGTGGCACTGGCGTCACGACGTACGCCGAGAACATCGGCGTCATGGCTGTGACCCGAGTCTATTCGACGCTGGTCTTCCTGATCGCCGGGATCATTGCCATCATCTTCGGGCTTTCGCCCAAGTTCGGGGCCGTCATCGGCTCGATCCCGCAAGGCGTGCTGGGTGGAGTCACGACGGTTCTCTTCGGTCTCATCGCCGTCACCGGAGCCCGCATCTGGGTCGACAACCGGGTCGATTTCACGCGGACGGTCAACCTCTTCGTGGCCGCGGTGACCCTCATCATCGGTGCGGCCGACTACACCGTGACGCTCGGCGGCTTCACATTGAACGGGATCACTCTTGGCACCTTTGGGGCGATCGTGCTCTATCAGCTATTCAAGGGCGCGTCGGACATCGACGAATTCGCGATCGTGGGAGATAGCGCAGAAGCGGAGGCCGAGATTCGCGCCGGAGGGGCGCAGCGACCGCGGCGCTAAACGTCCTGCTAACCAACCGGGAAGCTAGCGGCGTCGAGAGGATCCGTGCCGATGCTGACCTCGGCGCCGTCGAACCAGCCGTCAGCGTCACTATCCGCGATTCCTGGATCCGTCCCGAATGTGGTCTCGTCAGCGTCCAGAAGGCCATCGCCATCCGTGTCGACCCCGGCCGGACCGTCCGCAACCAACGGGTTCGTTCCCGCGTCAAGCTCGGCACCGTCGGCGACCCCGTCGAGGTCGCTGTCCGCACTTGCGGGATCGGTTCCGTAGACCGCCGTCTCGTCCGCGTCAGGAAGCCCGTCGGCGTCAGAATCGAGCAGAGCCGTATCACCCGCAGCCGCTGGCGACGGGGGCAAATTGAAGACGTCGAACGAGGCTACCGGTTCATCGGCATCGACGGTCAGTACGTAGCCGGCTCCATTGTTCGCCAGCTGCAGATCCGGGATGTAGTACGTCGCGGTTCCCGGTAGCAATCCGGGCTGCTGGAACAGGTAGCTACCCAGGGGAACATTCTGCCAGGTGACCAAACCGTCCTCGCCGACGGTCGCGTCGGCCAGCTCCAAAATCTCGCCCTCTTCAGAGACAAGCCGCACGTCGAAGCCACCGACAGCTTGCGCGCAGTTGGCTGGATCGAAGGCGGCGACCTCGTCGACGCAGCCCAGAATGCGTATTTCGACGGTACCCCGCCGTGGTCGTGCCACAGCGGTGCTCGAGATGATGGGCGATTCACCCGCGCGTGGAGTCGCCGTCACGATTGGCGCTTGGCGCGGGGTCGCGGTTGCCGCTCGTGTCGGTGTCGGCGACGGCGACTGGCCGGGCACCGGTGTCTCGATGAGGATCACCGACGGGTTCTCGGTCGCCTCGGGTTCGACCACTTCCGGTGCCGGCGATGCAGCTTCCCCGGCGGTGAAGACATAGACTTCGAGGGCATAGTCAGCTCTGTCGGCAGTGATCGGGATCAGGTACCCCGCAGACCCG
>DASUQU010000262.1:0-10300 GCA_036280495.1 Thermomicrobiales bacterium
GCGTTCAACGTCGATCAGGCGCCGATCGAGATCACGCAGGACAAGATGGACCTCTACCTCTACGGTCTCAAGGCCGCCGGGGCGGAGGAGCTCGCCGGCGCCGAGGGCGTGCGTGTCATCCAGGCGCCAGCGTCGACCCTGTCGCTGATCCTCAACCCCGCTCCGGCGCGAGAGGGCGAGCTGAACCCGTTCGCGATTCCCGAGATCCGGCGGGCGGTGCAGTACCTGGTGGACCGCGACTTCATCGCCGGCGATATCTATGGCGGTCGCGCCGTACCGATGATCAGCCACGTCAGTCCTCTCGATTATGACGAGCTGACGGTCTTCGAGACCGTGCGCCGCTCCGGTATCCGCTACGATCCCGAGTTTGCCAATAGTCTGATCGCCGAGCAGATGGAAGCGGCCGGGGCGACGCGCGATCAGGGGGTCTGGTCCTTCGAGGGCCGGCCGGTGATGCTCAAGATCATCGTCCGTGTCGAGGACGAGCGCCGCGACATAGGCGATCTCTTCCGTGCCGCACTCGAAGGCGCCGGGTTCCAGGTCCAGCCCATCTACCAGCCGTTTGGCCCGGCCACGCTCGCCGTCTACGCGAGCGATCCGTTGACGTTCCAATGGCACGCCTACACGGAAGGCTGGAGCCGCACCGCCCCCGATCGCTACGACTTCGGCACGATCAATCAGATGTATGCGCCGTGGCTTGCCAATATGCCGGGCTGGCTCGAAACCGGATTCTGGCAGTATGAAAACGAGGAACTGGACCGCATCGGCCAGCAACTCTACCGCGGCGAGTTCAGCAGCAAGGACGAGCGCGATGATCTCTACCGCCAGATGACGAGCATGGGCCTCGGCGAGAGCGTCCGTCTCTGGCTGGCCACCGCGTTGCAGACCTTCCCCGCCAGAAACGAGCTGGAGAACCTCAACGTCGATATCGTCGGCGGCCCCAAGTCGGCATTGAGCTTGCGCGAGGCGACGGTGGCCGGCTCAGAGGAAATCCGGGTCGGCAATCTCTGGGTCTGGACCGATCGCACGGTCTGGAATCCGGTGGGTGGCTTCGGCGACGCCTACTCGAGTGACATCCATAGGAATCTGGTCGACGCGCCGGTTATCAGTCACCCCTTTAGTGGCCTTCCAATTCCGTTCCGCACCACTTTTGAGCCCGAGACCGCCGGGCCCGATGGCACCCTCGATGTCCCCGAGGATGCCGTGCTGTGGGACGCGGCGGCGAATGCCTGGACGCCTGTCGGCCCCGGTGTCACCGCCGTGAGCAAGGTCACCTACGACTACAACAAGTACTTCCAGGCGCCATTCCACCACGGTCAGCAGATCACCCCGGCCGATCTCATCTATTCGATTGCGCAGGCCTGGGAGATGGCATACGACGAGGAGCGGATTCAGATCGAGACGGCCCTGGGGATCACGGCGCGCCCATTCCTGGAGACATTCAAGGGCTTTCGCCTGCTCGAGGACAACCGGCTGGAGACGTATGTCGACTTCTGGCATTTCGAGCCTTCGTACATCGCTTCGTACGGGATCGCCGGCGGCGTCAGCACGCCGTGGGAGCTGCTCTATGCCATGGACGAAGTCGTCTTCACGGAGCGGCGGGGAGCGTACTCAGACACCGCCGCCGCCCGCTTCAGCGTTCCCTGGTTGAGTCTGGTCACCGAGACCGACGCCCGGCTCGTCATCCGCACCATGCGGGGTTTCCTCGGTGACGAAGCGTTCCCCGAGGCCATCTTCAACCTGAACGGTCGGAATCTGGCCACAATCGACGAGGCGAAGGCTCGCTATCAAGCCTGCATCGACTGGTTCGACAAAACCAACCTGCTGATGATCTCGAACGGGCCGTTCTTCCTGACCCGCTACGACCCGCCTGCTCAGTTTGCCCAGGCGGACGCGTTCCGTGCCGAGGGTTATCCGTTCAAACCGGGCGACTGGGAGTTCGGTGAGCCGCCAGGACTCGCCCTCGACGTGGAAGCCCCACCGCCGGTCGTGCTCGGCGAGGCTGTCTCTCTACCGGTCACCGTCGAGGGACCGGGAGCGCTTTCGCTGCGTTACGCGCTGGTTGATCCCAGTGCGGCCGACCCGGAGACGACCATCGTGGCCAGCGGCGATGCCACGGGCGCCGACGGCGCGTTCACTGTCGAGATCGGCGCCGATATCACGGGATTGCTTTTCCCGAGCGTCTACCAGCTCTACCTGCTGGCTTCGAGCGATGAGCTCGCCCGTGTCACGGAACGAGCGGTCGACGTGCAGATCGGGGTCTAACGAAGGCGCAGGACGGTCGTGGCCGTCACCGTACGCCAACTCGCTCTGCGGGCACTCTCGCTCCTGGGGGTCCTGCTCGCTGTGCTGGTGCTCCTGGTCGTCGTGCTCGGCGCGACCGGATTCTCTGACAACCAGCTGCGGGTTCAGGTGAGCGAAGACGTGCGCGCCATGCGACAGTCGCTGTCCCAGACGATTCGCGATCCCGCCGAGCTGGAGCGCACGGTGACAGCCCGCCAGGCCGAGCTGGAATCATTCTATGGACTCGACGAGCCGTGGTACACCCGACTGCCGGCGGCAGTGGGTCGCGTCCTGCGGCTCGATCTCGGTGAATCCCGGTCGTTACGGACGGCCTCGGGATCACGCGAGGTCGGCGCCATCGTGCTGGAGCGCCTGCCCTACACCGTCTTGCTGTTGACGACCGCATCGCTGATCACCGCGGCAGTCGGACTCCTCATCGGCGTGCGCATGGCGACCCGCGTCGGCACGCCCCTCGACAAAGCGGTCGCCTATTTCGCCGCCATCTCATTTGCGGTGCCGGGCTGGTGGCTTGGGATTCTCTTCATTCTCCTGTTCGCATTCCAGCTCAACTGGCTGCCGTCCGGCGGCATGTTCTCGACCCCGCCACCAGAAGGGAGCTTGGCGCGGCTGCTCGACCTCGGCAAGCACGCGCTGCTGCCGATCATCACCCTGGTCACCGTCAGTGTTGGACCGTATATCTACACCGTGCGCACCATGACCATGACCGTTGCCCAGGAGGATCACGTCGCCCTGGCGCGCGCAAAGGGGCTGCCTGAGAGTCGGGTCTTACGCCGGCACATTCTGCGCGTCGCGGCACCGCCGATCGTCACTGGACTCGTCTTGGGCCTGGCTGGTTCGCTCTCCGGCTCGATCCTCGTCGAAACCGTTTTCAACTGGCAGGGGATGGGCCAGCTCTACTTTCAGGCGATCGGGGCGCTGGACGAGGCCGTCATCGTGGCACTGACCTTCATTTTTACGCTGCTCTACGTCGTCCTGCGATTCGTCCTCGATATCCTCTACTTGGCGCTTGATCCTCGCGTGCGTTATGGCTGACGCGCAGTGAGTGACGAGACGTGTCCGGAGCGGTCACACATTGCTCCCGGCGTCGCCCCACAGCCATCACCGGTCATTGTGGTCGACCAAGGGACGGTCGAGGCGAGGGTCGAGAGCGAAACCACGGCCGACTTCGCGCCGCCGAGCGCATGGCGACTCTTTCTCACGAGCGGCAGCGGCCGCGCCGGATTGGTGTTGTTCACCCTCATGCTCCTAATCTCCCTCTGGGTGCTCCTTTCCTATCCTCTCGATTTCGGATCAGCACGTTGGAGCAACCCAGCGTACTGGGGAAACAACCCGCGCCATGCGCCGCCGATCTGGTCTACGTTCCTGAGCGGTCAAGCTGCGTTTCCCCAGACTGTCGTCGACGTCGAACAACCCGCGGAAACGACCACAATCCCCGCCGGTGAAGTCCGCCTCTATCAGGCCCCGATTGCCTTCACCTATGACCGAGCGCCGACGTCGCTGATCCTGACGCTCAACGGGTTGACATTCAACTCCCGAGCCCCGGCGATCCTGGTCAGCCTGACCCGGCCTGATGGCGGTACGATTCGTCTTGCCAGCGTCCCGGTGCGCGGTCCGCGCCCCGGCGAGACCGCGCCGTATCGGCGCTTCTACGACGTACCGGAGCGAATCCCGCTGACCGACCAGCCGGCCGCGGCCGACGCCGTCGCGCGCTTCTATGCCGAGCAGTACCCGGGCGTGGCCACCCCGCGCCGCATCCAGCCGATCCTGGCTGGCGCACTCTTTGGCGTTCCCGCCAGCGACGGCTCCGGGCGTATCGATCCACTGCACGGTGATTACCGGGTTGACGTGCAGGTCGTCGTGGCGAATGAGGAAGACGAGCTCGCGCCAATGCAGGTGACCCTCGGCGGCACGGTCTTCGGCATCATGGGGACAGACGGCCTGGGTCGGGATCTTTGGGAGGGTCTGCTTTATGGCTTCCCGGTGGCTCTGCTCATCGCCACGTTGACGGCGCTCCTTTCGACGCTGATCGGCGCCTCGCTCGGCATCCTCAGTGGCTTCGCCGGTGGCGCGACTGACTCTGTCATCCAACGCGCTTCCGACATCATCTCGAACGTGCCGACACTACCGCTGCTGATCTTTATCGTGTCGATCCTGGGGCGCAATCTCTGGCTGATCATGCTGGTGCTTGTCGCGTTTTCCTGGCCCGGTCTCACGATCCTCGTTCGTTCGATGGTGCTGCAGCTGCGCGAGGGTCAGCTCGTCGAGGCCGCCCGCGCAATGGGTGCGCCGCGGTCGCGGATTATGCGAAAACACGTTTTTCCCCAAGTAGCGCCGTTCATCGTGGCGCAGATGATCTTCTTCGCGCCCACCGCCATTCTGGCTGAGGCGTCACTTTCGTTCCTCGGCCTGGGGGATCCGTCGATCCCGACCTGGGGTCAACTGCTCGAAGCCGGCTTTCGCACCGGCGCCCTCTACGTCGGCTACTGGTGGTGGGTGCTGCCGCCGGGCATTCTGATCGTCATCACCGCGCTGGCCTTCATGCTCCTGGCGCTGGCTCTCGAACCGGTCGTCGACCCGCGCTTGCGCCGCTCAGGGTGATGTCGCTCCACCAGGTTCAGGAGTTCGCGGTTGCCGCCTGCGTTGCCTGCGCGGTTTCCTTGTCGCTCGCAACGCCGGCGTCGGGAACGGCGTCGCCTCCGGCGTCGGCGTCGGCGTCGGTACGATTTCCGGTGGTCTCATGAATGGATCGCGCGTTGCGCTTGGCGCTGCCCGCGACACCAGCCAGAGCATCCCGAGCACGAGCGCCGATCCAAGTGCGACGAGCGCCGCCTCGGCGACCTCGCGCCGGGTGCGATTTCGCGACTCCTGGCGGTCGGACACGCTTTGCCAGCGGCGTTTCTAGTCGAGATACCGGCCGTCGCGCATGAACGGCTCACCGTCCACCGCGACCGAGCCGCCTTCGCGAAGATCACAGATCAGATCCCAGTGAATGGCCGATTGGTTGGTACTCCCCGTCTCCGGATATCCGGCGCCGAGCGCCATGTGCACCGTGCCGCCAATCTTTTCGTCAAAGAGGATGTTCTTGGTGAACGCCGTAATGTCGAAGTTGGTCCCGAACGCAAGCTCCCCGAGCACTCGGGCGCCGGAATCAGCATCGAGGGTCTCCAGCAGAAACTCCTCGCCACGACTGGCCGCCGCATCGACGACACGCCCACTCTCGAAGCGCAGCCGCACATCATGGATCTCGCGTCCGTCGACCACGACGGGAAACGAGAAGCGGATGTGTCCTTCGGTCGCATCCTCGACCGGCCCCGTGAAGATCTCCCCATCCGGGAAATTCTTCGTCCCGTCGCAATTGATCCAGACGCGATCGGTCACGAACAAGCGGAGATCGGTGTCCAGCCCCTGAAGACGGATTTCTTGCTTGCCCGCCAGCCAATCGATCAACCGCTGCTGCATCTCTCCCTGTCTACGCCAGGCAGCCGCGGGATCGTCCGCTCCCAGCTTGCAAGCATCGAAGACAAACGCTGTGAACTCCGGTGTCGACATTTCCGCGTCCTGGGCATACCCGTTCGTCGGGTAGAGCGTCAGCGTCCAGCGGCACTCACCGGTGGCGGATCGCTCCATCATGGTCTTCAGGAGCTCGCCTTGACTCCGCTTGCGAGCGATCTGGCGGTTTGGATCGATGCCCGAGAGCGTCTTCGTGTTCTCGTCGCCCATCACGCGAATGAAAACGTCAGCTTCACCACGTGACCAGCGATCAACAGGCGAGATCCAGGCGATCTGCTCATCCGAACCGAGTCCAAGCAGGTCAGCATTCAACTCCCCGAATCGCGGGATCATCACTGGCAAGCCACCGGCGCGGAGGGTTTCGCGGTAGATCGCTCCCAGGAGTGGACGCGCCGACACTTCACCCTCGATTGAGACCACGTCACCGGGCTGAACTCCGGTGGAATAGGTCACGAGTGTTCGCGCCCACGCAGCAATGCGGGGATCGGTCATTGAGGAGACTCCTGGATCATTCACGCACACGCGTCCGGACATGTTCCCGGGCGGCGTGGCGGTTTATACCATCACCGTCGCGTCAGCTACCGCGCTGGCTGGAGGACCTCGATGGCCGCGACGATGGGCTCACCCTCGGTGGCAGTGAAATTCAGATTCAGCTCACCGTCCTGGACTTCGACCTCAACCTGCTTAACCAGGGCGGTCAGCTCCCCGACCTCGGCAAAAATATCGAGATCCTCGAGCAGGGTCTCACCCTCGGCCATCACCGAGAAGACCCGCCGTCCCTCCTCACCATCCGGTCCGCCGGGAGCCCCCCAGTATGGCTCGGCAAAATAGAGCCGAACCATGTAGACGCCACCCTCATCGACCGGGATCGAGTAGGCAAAGCCGCGACGTTTGCCTGGGCCGGATCCGGACCGCTGAGTAAGATACAAATCGGGGTCGTCGGTCCCCACCACCTCGAGATCTCCGCTCCAGTTGAGTGCAGAGCCTCCGTCGAAGTAACGGTCGCTGTTCCAACCAGGAGGTACCGCGCCCTCAGCGCTAGGGCGATCGCGCCGCTTCTTCTCGGAGGCGCCGGCCTCTTGACGTGGCGAACGAGGTTCAGCGGCCGCGCGTGCCGCGGCGCCTCGGGACGACCCGTCGCGGCGGCTACCGTCCTTTCGCGCAGGTTGTGCTTCGTGACTGCCCGCGTCGGTGCTGTTCTTGTCCGACTCGCGACCGTTATGGGAGGTGGTCGGCTCGTCGAGCGGCTCTGCGTCATCGCTCGCGGCCGGTTCATCTGCCGTTTGCTTCGGCTCTGAATTGCGCGCTCTGGAGCGCGGAGGATCTCCCTTCTCTTCCGTACCGGTGATCACCAGACCGTTCTCAACTGGAACGGGCGCCGAGCGGTCGCGGCCTTCACCATCACCCGCGCCACCATTCTGCGTCCGGTCGTCGCGAGTTGAGTCATCGGCAGGTTCATCTCCACGGAGTTCTTCCTGCAGCAGCAATTTGGCCCGTACCCAGCCCCGAGCGGAACGACTATCTTGAACCTCGAGATCGGAGTCGGCCCGGTTACGCGATGATCGATTACCGCTCTCTCGCCTCGAGTTCCCGGATCCCGCGTCGTTGGGCTCGTCGTCAGCGAGTTGCGCCGCGGTTGATTCCGCGTCGCCTGCCGCCCCGGCATCGATTTTCACGAGAGCATCCCACTCGGTCGCGCCGGCGCCTGCCCCCTCGTCCCAAGCTCGCTGCGGCGCGGGCGGCGGTTCCGGTGGCGCGTCGAGCTCACCGGAAGCGGCCGCCTCGGCGATCAACTCCTCGTTGATATGAGGATCGTCTCGAACTTGTTCTTCTGCTGGCGGCTCCTCCTGGGCCGGGGGACCGCCAACCCCCTCGTCTGCCGAGTCGACTCCGGTCGTGATCACCGCCTCAGAGGTTTCCGTGCGGTCCCGGACTCTTGATCGAGACCGACCCGGACGCTCGATTTCCCTCCCGTCCTGGTTTTCTCCGTTCTCCGGCGGTGGTGGCGCCGTATCTTCTACGTCGCCTTGACCGCCCAGCTCCGGCACCGGTTCTGGTTCCGGCTCGACTCCGTCCGGAGACTTGTCACAGGGATCGCCCAGACCGTCGCCGTCCCGGTCGGAAAAGTCAGAGGTGGAAACGTTCGGGCAGTTGTCCGACTTGTCGGGAACCGTGTCGCCGTCGGTGTCTAGATAGACGGTGCAGGGATCACCGCTCCCGTCGCCATCCGCATCAGCTTGGTCTGGGTTCTGGACATTGGGGCAATTGTCGAGCGCGTCGGGGATGTAGTCGCCGTCTGAGTCGAGGTCGAGGAGGGTTCGCTCGTTTGACGAACTGGAGTTGTTGGTCGTGAGCGGCTGCTCGACTCCCGCCCCGGCGTCATCGCCATAGACGACATCGGTTTGACCGGAATCGTTGGCCGGAACAGTCTCTTCGGCGACCCTATCCTGCTTGTTGGTCCGATCTTTCGGTCGTGCGTCGACAACGGGTACGATCGCGATCGCAAGGGCGATGATCAGGGCGAGCACGCCTGGGAGCGCTCGCGGCGCGACTCCTCCTGGCACTTGCGATCCCTCCCAGCGGTCGCGGCGGCCTAGCAGCGCCGGTTCGCGAGACGTCCGGCCCAGCCTGGCGGATGTTGCGCCACGACGCTCGGTCCCAACGGGTGCGGGTTCCGTTAGGATAACGGTGTGCGAACGGCGTTGTCTATGTCTACCTGTCACATCCAGGAAATCTCGTGCCGGATCCGTCCAGAGGTATGCCCGCAGATGCGGTCGAAGGCTTTCTCGGCCTAGCTGAATTTGCGTCGAAGCTCAAGTCCGTACCCCGAACCGGGTGGCTCGACCGCGGCGTCCCTCTCTTGCAAGTCGAATCAGTTGCCGACCACTCGGTTGGGGTGGCGCTCCTGGCCTGGGGGTGTGCCCTGCAGCGACGGGCAGAAGGAGCGGCTATCAGTCCGGAACGTGTGCTGATGCTCGCCATTCTCCACGACTTCGCCGAGGCGGAAACCGGTGACTTGACCCCCTACGATCCAGCCACCATTCCGGACGAGCATGAGCTAGCAGCTCGCCGCGCATTTCTCGAAACGCGTCACCACCGTGATCCGGAGCGTGCCGCCGCAAAGCGAGACGCGGAAGACGCTGCCGTTCAGGAACTCCTGGCCATACTGCCCAACGCTACGCGTTCGGCATTGCGGGATATTTGGGACGACCTGCGCCTGGGGGCGAGCACTGAGGCACGGTTTGTCAAGCAGGTCGACCGGCTGGAGACCTTTCTGCAGTCCCGGCGCTACCTGCAGAGCGATTCCACGCTGCCCATGGCGTCGTTCCGTCAGGAAGTCTTCGAGTCGATCGATGATCCACTGCTCTCCGCCATCCGCGACGCGGCGCTCGCAGATGACACGCGCGATTGACCATGGCACAGGAATGACCGTGCACTTGGCTCCGGTCTCGGCCGTAGGCGAACCCACTATCCGCTCGTCGGTGCGTGCCAGCTGCCTCTCGGGCCTTGGTTTCCCCTCTACCCAACCAGAGCGTTTCGAGATCAGCACGAGTGAGTGACGAGGAAAATCGCCCGGCGACGCTCTCGGAGGCCCTCCGGCGCGGACGAAAGCGTCTCGCATTAGCAGGAAGCACGACACCGGGACTCGATGCCGAAGTACTCCTCCGCCACGTCCTGGCTATCGATCGCACCGAACTCTTCGTCCGACTTCCCGAACCGATCGACGCAGGGGTCCTGGCGACCTACGACCGCCTGCTCGACCAGCGTGCCGGCAATGCCCCTGTCGCCTACCTCACCGGGGAACGGGAGTTCATGGGGCTGGCGTTCGAAGTGGACCCGGGCGTGCTGGTGCCGCGTCCCGAGACGGAGTTGCTGGTCGCATGGGCCGTCTCCTGGCTCGGCGGGCGCGGTCACGACCGCGTCACCGTTGCCGACGTCGGGACCGGCTCGGGCGCAATCGCGTTGAGCATCGCGGCGGCGATGGAACCGGACTGGCCGGGACGCATCATCGCCGCCGACATCTCCCCGGCCGCGCTCGCAGTTGCCGCCCGCAACCGCTTGCGCCTCGATCTCCACCAACGCGTCGCACTCGTTGAGGGCTCACTGACCTCCTGGTTGGGAGGTCCAGTTGATCTCATGCTTGCGAATCTCCCGTACCTGCGCCCCGCCCAGATCGCCGGGAATCCCTCGCTAGCCGCCGAGCCGCGATTGGCGCTCGACGGCGGCCCGGAAGGAGTCGACCTCATTCGGAGGCTGTTCGAGGATGCGCCACGAGTCCTCGCGCCAGGCGGCGCAATCGGTCTCGAGATCGACCCCAGCCAGCGCGGCGACGTCGTCGGCATGGCACGGCGGGAGTTCCCGGGATCGGAAATTCAGGTGCTGCGTGACCTCGCGGGGTTCGATCGTCACGTCGTCATTCAGACGAAACCCGGCTGGTAGAAGCCTCAACGCCGACATCCCGCACGAGTTCCTCCTCTCCTCCACG
>DASUQU010000263.1:0-2826 GCA_036280495.1 Thermomicrobiales bacterium
CTCATGAGCGACGCCCTGCGGGTCGCAATCCGGAAGTTCGGCCCCTTCGAGTCGGCGATCGCCAAGCAGTACGCCGACTTCCAGGCGACCACCGGTTGCTCGCTGCGGCTCGAGCCGCAGGCGCTCGACCTCAACCCTCTCTTCGAGACGCTGTTCACCCGCGGAGGACTGAAGGACGGGACGGGGGATATTGCCTTCATTGTCACCGACTGGATCGCCGAGGCGGTGGCCGAGGGCGCTCTGCTCGACCTGGGGCCGCGGTTGCGGGCGCAGCCAGTGCCCGACTACCCGACCGGCTGGGCGCCGAGCCTGACCCGCTTCCAGTCTTTCGGCGATGCTGTTTACGGTCTGCCTTACCACGACGGCCCGGAGTGCCTCGTCTACCGGAGTGACCTCTTCGCCGACCCGGCGGAGCAGATCGCCTTTGCCACGCAGCACGGCCGGCCGCTGGCGGTTCCGCGCACCTGGGACGAGTTCGCCACGGTGGCCCGCTTTTTCACCCGTCCGGAGACCGGGCAATGGGGCACCATCTTCGCCGGCTACCCTGACGGCCACAACACCGTCTACGACTTCTGCCTCCAACTCTGGAGCCGCGACGGCGAGCTGACCGACGCCGCCGGCGTGCCGACCCTCGACACCCCGGCCGCGGTTGCCGCGCTCGACTTCTACCGGCGGCTGGTGAACGACCGGACGGCGACACCGCCGGGGCAGGAGGAGGTCGACTCGGTCAAGAGCGGCGAACGCTTCGCCGCGGGCGAGATCGCGATGATGGTCAACTGGTTCGGCTTCGCCGCCGTCTGCGAGCAGCCCGGCACTCCAGTCCAGGGTAAGGTCGACGTTGCCCCGGTTCCGGCCGGACCCGGTGGTCGGGCCGTCTCGCTCAATGTCTACTGGTTGCTCGCCGTCGGCGCCGGCAGCCGCCACCAGGACGAGGCATACGCATTCATCCGACATGCCTGTGGACCGGCGATGGACAAACTCCTGACGTTGGAAGGGGGGATCGGTTGCCGGCGTTCGACCTGGACCGATGCGGACGTGAACGCCGCCATCCCGTTCATGCGACGGCTGGACGAGCTGCACGCGCCGGCGCGGGAGCTACCTCGCTCTCAAGCGTGGCCCCAGCTCGTCCGTATCATCGACGCGGCCGTTCAGAAGGCGATCACGGGTGATGAATCGACCGGAGTGATCCTGCGCGAGGCGCAGGCGCAGACCACCGGCATCCGCTTGTGACCCGGGGCAAAGTTGGCCCTCGCCCTCCACGGAGCAACGGGTGATGAACCTCGCAGGGTATGAGGTCGACGACGCGATCCGTCTCCCCGTTCGCCGTGACCGGGGAATCGGGATCGTCGGCTGCGGCGGTATCGTCAACTACGCTCACCTGCCGGCCTACCGAGCCAGTGGCTTCCGTGTCGTTGCCTGTCACGACCGCGACCTGACGGCAGCGGAACGAACCGCGGCGGACCACCACATCCCAAGGGTCGCCGCCAGCCTCGATGACCTGCTCGCGGATGATGAGGTTGAGATCGTCGACATTGCCGTCACGCCGGAGGCGCAGGTGGCGATCGCAGAGCGGGCGGCAGCGGCGGGCAAGCACCTCCTTTGTCAGAAGCCGCTCGCCCCCGACTACTCGGCCGCCGCCCGGCTGGTCGCGATGGCCCGCGAAGCAGGCGTCAAGCTCGCGGTCAACCAACAGATGCGATGGGACGCCGGCATCCGCGTGGCGCATCAACTGATCGGGCACGGCGCCCTCGGACAGCTCGCCGATGCGCGGATCGAGGTCAGCGTCCTCACTCCCTGGCACCTCTGGCCCTGGATGGCGCGGTCTCTTCGGCTCGAGGTCATGTACCACTCGATCCATTACCACGATTCATTGCGCTTCCTCTTCGGCGAGCCGAAGCGCGTCACCGCGGTCCACGGCCGGTTCCCTGATCAACAGGAGACCGGGGAGACGAGGACGGCGACGGTGTTGGAATATGAGAACGGCTTGATCACGCTCGTCGACGTCAACCATCACAACTGGAGCGACGACGCCTACGCCCGCTTCCGCTTCCTCGGCAGCGACGGAATCATCACCGGCACCATCGGACTCCTCTACGACTACCCCCACGGCCGTGTCGACACCCTGTCGTACCAGGCGAACGCGGAACCGAGGCAGTGGCACGACGCAACGCTGCGAACGCGCTGGATTCCGGACGCGTTCGCCGGACCGATGGCGTCACTGATGGAGGCGATCGAAACCGGCAACGAGCCAGAAACGAGCGGGGAAGACAATCTGGGGACGCTGCGCGTCGTCCACGCCGCCTATCGATCCGCCACCGACGGACGGAGCGTCGCGCCGCTCGAGGTCGCTCAGGAGGAAGGTTGATTCCGCTCCCGCGACCGGCGATGAGCACCTATCGCGCCAAGGACACGATTGACACGGTGCCAGTTGCGTGATTAAGTCACCCAATCCCAATGCCGGGTGTTCGGGTCCAGACGCAAACCGCGTCCTATCCGCGAGGAGGTAACTCGATGGCGAGTGACAAGTCGTTCTGGCAATGGATCGAGCAGCGTCAGGAGGCGAAAGCCCGTTTGACTGCCAACAGGCGCGCGCTGCTGAAGGGCGCTGGCGCCGGGGCAATCGCGGCGGCCGGAGCCCGTATTGGGTTGGGCTCATCCGCAAGCGCCCAATCCGCGCCGCCCTATGAAGGCGTTACGCTCCGCGTCCTGACGCAGACCGGTCCCTTCATTTCCGGTCCCGTCAAGTTCCACGCCCCTGAGTTTCAGGAACAATTTGGCGCTGTGGTGGAGGTCATCGAAGCTCCGAACGCCGACTTGTTTGCCCGC
>DASUQU010000264.1:0-21471 GCA_036280495.1 Thermomicrobiales bacterium
CTTGCATCGCCATGATGGTGTCTTGCAGCAGGGGATGCCAGTTGCGGTTCCCGAAGTAAATCGGCAGGTCAATGTTGTGCTCGACTAACTCGCGTTGGAGCGCGGTGATCAACGCTCGGTTCTGCGCGTTGATCGGACTGACGCCTCCGAAGCGGGCGTAGTGGTCGGCGACTTCTTCGAGCCGTTCCCGGGGAATGTTGCGGCCACGAGTGACGTTTTCCAGGAATGGCATGACGTCGTCCATGCCCTCGGGGCCACCGAATGAGAGAACGAGGAGCGCATCGTAGGCGCGAGAGTCATTGTCAAAAAGCGGTGCGCCCAACCGTTGGGCGCCGAGAGTCGTCATCGAGGTCTCCACACTATCCCACGTCACCGATCGTGAATCGGGCAAGTTCCTCATAAACCGTCATCAGTGCGCTATGGTCGCGATCCCCGTTGCCGGCCGCCGCCGCCGCTTCGAAGAGCTGGCTGACAACGGCGGTCACGGGAACAGGAGCCGAGTTCTCGCCAGCGGTGGAACGGGCTATCCCGAGATCCTTCCGGTGCAGGTCGACACGGAATCCTGGTTCGAATTGATGAGCCACCATGGACGGCCCCTTCAGTTCGAGCACCCGGCTGGCGGCCAGCCCGCCGGAGAGTACTTGCACGATCTTGTCCGGATCGACACCCGCCTTGGCGCCCAGCACCAGCGCTTCGCTGACCGCCGCGTAATTGATTGCGACGACGATTTGGTTGCAGGCCTTGACGATCTGACCGGCGCCCGCTCCTCCGACGTGGACGATGGTTTTGCCCATCGCCTCGAAGAGCGGCATTGCGCGTTGGAAGTCTTCTGCGTCACCGCCGACCATGATGCTGAGCGTACCCGCGATGGCGCCCTTGTCGCCGCCACTCACTGGAGCGTCTAGCGCACGCGCCCCGCGCTCGCGCAGCGCGGCATCGACCTCGACCGAGGTCGCGGGCGCGATCGTGCTCATGTCGACGAGTAGGTGTCCCTGCCCCATAGCCTGCAGCACGCCGTTCTCGCCAAAGACGACATCGCGAACATCGGGTGAATCGGGAAGCATGGTGATGACCGCTCTGGTTCGCTTCGCCACCTCGCGTGGGCTTGTCGCCGCCTGGAACTGGTCACCCTCGGCGAGCAGCGTGTCCACGTCGTCCCGGCTGCGGTTGTAGACGACTAGATCGTAACCCGCCTTGGCGAGGTTTCTGGCCATGGGTTTGCCCATGATGCCAAGCCCGATGAACCCAATCGGTGCGCCCTCGAAGTTCGCCATCAGACCTCTCCCATGTTCTTCACGCAGATGCCCAATACCCCATATCGGTCAGCCAACGGAGAGATGCCTCGGTGGTGTGGAGCGGCCGGTATTCGAGGCTCACCCAGCCATCGTAGCCAGCATCGTCGAGCGCCTGCAGCACAAAGGGATAGTTGATTTCTCCAGTCCCTGGTTCGTTTCGGGCGGGACTGTCGGCAATCTGCACGTGCCCGATGAGGTCGATGCGGGCGGCGATCGTAGCGGCGAGATTCCCGCTCATCCGCTGAGCGTGATAGATGTCGTACTGCAGCAAGAGATTGGGATGCGCGGCTCGTTCGACGATGGCAAACCCGGCTTCTGGTGTCGGCAGAAAGTAGCCAGGAGCGTCGAACGCGTTGAGGGGCTCGACCACCTGGAGGACACCGGCGCCTGCGGCGGCGTCGGCGGCATAACGCAGGTTCTCGATGAGAGTCGCCGTCTGTGTCTCTTCGGGAACGTCGGCAAGTCGCAGCCCCGCCAGGCAGTTCAGCCGCCCGCAGCCGAGCTCTGCCGCGATTCTCAATGCCTTGTGGACTCCGGCGCGGAACTCCTCGACCCGATTCGGATCGTTAGCCATGCCGCGGTCGCCGGCCGTGAAATCCCCTGCGGGTAGATTGAACAGCACTTGCTCGAGCTCGTGTTGCCGCAGCTCGTGGGCGATGGCACTGCTCTCGTACTCATAAGGGAACAAGAACTCGACCGCCTGAAAACCGGCCGCCTTGGCGCGTGTGAAGCGTTCCAGGAATGGATGCTCCGTGAAGAGCATCGACAGGTTAGCCGCGAATTTCGGCATCTTGCCTCCTCGACACCAAGACTGGCACGACCGGGCGCATCCTAGTCGGCACGCGAATTGCGGTCAATCTGAAAGGAGGCCCCATTGCAAAGGTTCCCTGCCGAAGAGAGGCAAGGGTTTCGGGGATTGAGAGTACGATGCGAGAGTCGGAAGGCCATTCCGATCCGAATGGCAAACAGCATTCCACGATTTCGGTCTTACATCAGGCAAGAAAACCATCATTCAGATGTGTGGAATTCAGCTTGCAGGTGTACCATGTGTTTGCGCCATGCAACTTAGTCGCCATTTCCTGGCGCACCCCGCAGTTTTTCGAGAACTGAACTCAGGTGGCAAGCACCCTCAGAAAAGGAGTCCCGCGTGAGTGAAATGACTGGCACCGGCGATGTCTACACGATGGCCGAGGCAGCACGGCTGAAAGGCGTCTCCTACCACACGGTTTCGCGCGCCGTGCGCCGGGGCAAGCTGCCGGCCACACGCCTTGGACGGATGGCGCTGATCACCTCGGAAGACTTGCGTGACTGGCGACCAATGCGGGAACGTGCTCCGCGCAAGTACCGGCGTCGGGAACCGAATCCGGAGGCGACGCCAGCTCTGCTCGATCTCGCCTCCGCCGAACGCGTCGAGCTTGCGAGCCGGCTGGCATCATTGTCCGAGACGCTCCACGCCGCGGCCGCCGGGATGCCACGAGAAGAGTTCTTTGGTCTCCTGGCGGAACGGCTAGCCGGCGCCCTCGGCATGCGGCGAGTGGCCATCCGGGTTATCGACGAGTCGACCGGAAGGACGACCCGGCTCGGACGTTATGGCCCGCCGTTGACTAACCTGCCTGACGAAACCTCGATCGACGAATCGCCGCTCATGCTCGATGTCTCCCGCCCGTCGAAAGCGGTGGTTGAGGATCTCAGCAATCGCTCAGTTCCGGAAGCGGAGACCATCAACGTCAACTCGTTGCTGATTGCACCGATCCGGCTGGGAAACCGATACGAGGGCGTCATCGTAGCCGACAGGAACGGAGAGCCGTTCCGTCTCGACGAGGGAGAGCTCGACCTGGCGCAGGCGATGGCGAATGTTGCGGCGCTTGCGCTCGAAGGAGCCGGAACTCGCCAAGGGGCGGCCGCTGCGTAGTCAGGACACTTCGCGCCGTCCAGCGCGATGGCGGTCATGATGCCGGAACCGGCACCGCAAGAGCGGAGTTCAGAGCGGACGCGTGACGGTTGCCTCGCCCGATCCCAACATGGCGAAGTCCCGCCACTTCGACGCGCTCCGGATCGAGCATGTTTCTACCGTCGAGTAATAAATCACCGCGCATGACTCGCTTCAGCCGATGGAAGTCGACCAAGGCGTACTCGGGCCAGGGAGTGCAGAGCGCGACCGCGTCGGCGCCCTTCGCTGCCTCATAGAGATCGTCATAGAGGGCAACGCCTTGAAGCCGGGACGCCGCATTGGCGAGCGCGGCTGGGTCGTGGGCACGCACCGTAGCTCCACGCTCGACCAGCATCTCGACGACGTGAACGGCCGGCGAGTCCCGCAGGTCATCCGTGCCCTCCTTGAACGACAACCCCCAAACCGCTATCTCACGGCCGTCGAGTCCACCGAGCAGCTCATCGGCTCGCGTGACGAACCGGCGCTGGGCATCGCGGTTGATCTCCAGGACCGCTCGTAGCAATCCAGGGTGAAGCCCGGCGCCCTCGGCCATGCGGGTCAATGCCCCGACGTCCTTGGGGAAGCATGAGCCGCCGAAACCGATCCCAGCATGGAGAAAGCGCGGCCCAATCCGGTCGTCGGCCCCGATCCCCGCAGCTACGACTGTTACATCAGCGCCCAGTCGCTCGCAGAGGCGAGCGATGTCGTTGATAAACGAGATCTTGGTCGCCAGGAATGCATTCGCTGCGTACTTGATCAACTCGGCCGAACGGTGATCGGTCTTCAGAATCGGGGCGCCGAGTGGTTGATAGAGTGCGGCCACCTCTGCTAGCGCATCAGTGTCGTCACCGCCGAGCACGACGCGGTCGGGACGAAGGATGTCCTGCAGCACCCGCCCTTCACGCAGGAACTCGGGATTGCTGATGACCGCGAAGGCGGCATCCCGGGGGGCGTGCTCGGCCACGATGCCGGCGACGAGCTCCGCGGCGCCAACCGGCATGGTGCTCTTGTTGACGATGATGGTCGAGGTTGCCGGCTGGAGGTGTGCGCCGATCGACGCCGCGGCGGCTCGCACCTGGCGCAGATCGGCCTCGCCATCGGAAAGTGACGGCGTCCCGGTGCAGAGAAAGACCATGCGGCTCGCTGGCACGCCGTCCGCATAATCCGTCGTGAAGCGGAGCCGTCCCTCGTCGAGATTGCGCCGGAGCATCTCCGGCAGACTCTCTTCGTAGATCGGACTATCGCCGCGGTTGAGGCGCTCGACGCGGGTCTCGTCGATATCTAATCCAACGACCTGATGTCCGAGTTCGGCAAGGGCAACCGCGTAGCCAAGACCGACGTATCCGCCGCCACCGACCACACAGATCGGCTTCATTCCCACAGATCCTCCTCGTCGTCCTCGTCGGACACCGCGTTCCGCCGCACCGATGGATCATGTGCCGCCGCCAGCAGAGCGGTCACCATTTCCTTGCGTCGGAAGAACTGACGAATCTCATGCCAGAGGTTGGGCTCGGTCTGGCCAAGCTGCAGGAGTCGTTCCGAAAAGAGGACGTCGCCGCGGGCGCGTTGCTCGGTCATGAACTCGGTCGAAAGCAGCTCGGCCAGGTAGAGCGGTCCGACGTCTTCCCACTTCTGACGATAGTACTGACGCAGCTCTTCGCGAGCGTCGGCGTCGAGCGGCTGGCCCTCGGTCGTCGCGAACGATCCCCAATCGAGCGCATCAAGGATTGCCTCGAGCAAGTTGACGCGCTCTCCGGCGCGGACCCGGTCAACGAGCGCGTCGATGTTCCCACGATCGAACGGCAGCTCGTGCGGGGTTTCAGGTAGGGCAGACCCGTCCGGCCAACTCTCCTGGCTGTCAAGTGTCTCGTTCATCACGTTCTGGACGCGCGGCGCGAGGTGATCATTCCCGCAGTATACGGTCCAATTCCGCGAGACTGAGCACTTATGCGGGTCGACGCAGCACCAGTGAAACCCAGTCCTCACATGTTTCGCGCCGCACGAGCGAGAGACCGGTCTCGTTGAATTTTTCGCGTACTGCTGTCTCCTTGGCATCGATGATGCCGCCAAGGATGAGAGTTCCTCCCGGGCGGACTGCCTTAGCGAGGCCGGACGCGAGCTCGATCAGGATGCGGGCGATGATATTCGCGACCACCACGTCATATTCACCTTGAAACGGCTCTCCGTCGCCCACGCTGCCCTGTTCGATGTGGACTACAGCCCCGACACCGTTGCGATTCGCGTTCTCCCGTGCGGAGCGGACCGCGACCGGTTCGATATCGACTCCATCGACGCCGCCCGCGCCGAGCAGGGCAGCCGCGGTCGCCAGCACGCCCGAGCCGGTGCCGACATCGAGGACCCGGTCTCCGGGCCTGAGCTCGTCTTCGATCGCAATCATCGCGAGCTGAGTCGACGGATGGAGACCTGTCCCGAAGGCCATGCCCGGATCGAGCTCGACGACGATCTCGTTCGGTGCCGGGTCATAGTCATGCCAGGGTGCTTTGACCAGCACGCGGCGTCCGACGCGATGGACGCTGTAGTGTGCTTTCCATGCGTTGGCCCAGTCCTCCTCCGCACGTTCGGCGACACGCAAATCGCCGATCGAGCCGAGCCGGCTGAGATGCCAGAGCGCTTGCCGAATGTTATCGACGGTTTCTGGCGCAACATCGGCGGCATTGAGGAAGGTGCGGACGACGACGGGCCGAGTCGGATCGACCGCGAAATTGTCGCCGTCTGGGTCTTGGGTGAACGCCTCTTCTATCGCGACACCCTGATTGAAGCCGTGTGAGGCAAAAAGCTCGGACACGGGCTCGACCGCTTCGCCGTCACAGGTTACGGTCAGCTCGAGCCAGCGATCAGCAGGCGCTTCTGCGGTCATGCCCCCACGACCGCATCGTCACCGACGTTCAGACCGTGGGCCAGTCCGCTGATGCTTGCCCGGCGTCCGACGATCGAGTCGTCGAGGAGTGCACGGTTGATTCGGGCCCGTTCTTCGATGATGCAGTCGCGGACGATGCTATCGCGAACCGTGACACCGGGGCCGATGCTGGCGAACGGCCCAACGATGGAGTCCTCGATAACGGCATCGTCGGCGACGAACGACGGCGAGACGATCACCGATCCGCTCCGGCAAGGAACTTCGCGATTCTGCCGTTGCAGCAAGTAGCGATTGGTTGCAAGCAGCGTTTTCGCGTTGCCGCAGTCCTCCCACTCCGTCACCGGCAGGGGAATCACTCTGGAGCCGCCGTCGATCATGAGCTGAATGGCGTCGGCGATGAAGTACTCGTTCTTGAGGGAGAGGCCACGCCGCATCTGCTCTTCGATTGCCGCATAGAGGTCCGGCATGTGCCGCACGTAGTAGATCCCGATCACAGCAAGATTGGAGATCGGTTCTTGCGGTTTCTCGACGAGGCGGACGATGCGACCATCCTCGACGACGGCGATGCCCAGCGCCGACGGGTCGTCCACCTCCTTCGTAAACATCACGACGTCGGCGGCGACGTCACGCAATGGCGAGAAATCGGCCTCGAAGAGCATGTCCGGAAAGAGGATCAGCGCGTCACCTGTGACCAGGTCTCGGACGCGGAGAATGGCGTCGGTCTGACCCCGCATCTCGGGCTGCTCGACGAATGCAAGCGGAACATCGAGGTTGTCTCGTGCCCAGGACTCGATCTGATCGCCAAGGAACCCAGTGATGAAAACGACCTTGACGGGACCAAGTGGGAGCACCCGGTCCAGCACATGCGCCAGCATCGGCTTACCGGCGACGCTGACGAGTGGTTTGGGTTTTGTCCACGTCTGCGGCCGCAGGCGCGTGCCGAGGCCCGCGACGGGCAATACGATATCCACACTCTCCTCCGGGCGCTTCGAAAGCCGGTGGGCTCTGTAGTAGCCCAACGAGAAGCTCACAATTCTCCCGGCACTCTAGCAAAGTGCGGGCCGGGTGGTTGCACTCACCTGTGCAACCACCGCCTGACCTCGCTATTGTTAGATCATTGGGGGACGCTGACTGTTTAGGCGCTCGTTTTCTTCGGGAATCGCTCGGTGATGATTTTCATTAGGCGTTTGGCCGTCTCAGGCTCGCACTTGGGGGCGATTCGGCGTGCCATTCCATGAACATCCTCGCCATAGTATGCCAATCGGTCATCGTCGGTTTCCTCAGCAACAAGTGCTACGAAGCGATTCACCAAGGCATCTGCAGTCGAGCGGTCGCCAGTTCGCGCGTAGTACCGCGCAAGCATGAAGCTTACCAGCCAGGATTCCGAAGCGAGTTCGAGCGCTTCACGTTCAAGGCCTACCGGCAGTAATTCCAAATTGTTCGACGTTTTGCGGAGGCGGACGTAAAACCAGGCTTCGTCGTATCGCTGCCTCAAGCTCTCGGCGGTGCCAGGATTGGGCATCGCAGCTGGCGAGTAATTCTTGAGGAAACCTCCCTGATCGAGGTAACCAACTACGCGATCCACCTCGAGGAGCCGCGGCATGGTCTGTGGGCGTAGCTCTGTACCGCTTGAACGAATCGCCTCTGACTTCCCGACGGTCTCGGCGCCTCTGTACAATCGTTCAGTTTTTGTGCTGACACGATCTCCTGATCCCATGCAGTTGACTATTGTAGTCGGCGCGTTAGCGAGCATAGAGCAGAGAAAGAAATTCCCCGGAACGCTTTCCCGGTCCGCCAGGAGATGCAGCCTTGGGTTGCCAAGGGCAAAGAGGATGCTGTGGGCAGCGCTCCCCACGGTAGAAAAAATGTCTGAGTGGCTATTGATCAGCCGAATCTGGTCCTCGATCGTCAGCGTTTCGGGATAAGCGATTGCGAAACCCTGCTGGCGGAGGAGATCTTCGAGCTCGGATTCACCGATAATCGGTCGCGCGGGACTCCTCAGACGGCGGCGACTCAGGTAAAGCGGCTGGTCCGACGCCACCACGTCGGCGGCGATGCGGGCTGCTACTTCTCGGAACGGACGCACCATGTCGACATGCGCCGAGTAGAGTTGCTCGAAGAGCGGCTCGGGAACGACTGCGCGCTGCACCCGCGTCGGTTTATCGAACGTGAGGATCCGCTCGAACGAGATCCCAAATACTGACAAAAGCTTGAATACCCAAGACGGGTAGGCGGCTTGTAGCAAGTTCGAGTTTTTCGCCGAAGTTGTGTTGTTGAAAACCACCTTCAGGGAAGGATCGACCTCGTTCAGGTACCAGACACGCGCGAGAGAGTCCAGCAAGAAGCGCCCGTAGTGGTTGAACAGCGGTCCCAGGTAGATGACGTCCTCATCCAGTTCAGACTCAGCCGAGACCGAAACTTCCTCGATCAGACCACCGAAGTGCTTACCACCCCGGCGATGCAACTGCGCAGTTTCGATCGGCTCGCCATCGGGGGTAACGATGCCACCAACGACTCTAAGTTGATCGGAATCTGACTCGTCCCGACCGGGCACAAAGATGGCGCCATCGACGATCGAGACGATTGGCGGGTCACTACGGATGCTGAGCTTCGAAATCTTACGAAGTTCAACAGGTTTCAGATCCCCGAATCCGTGAAACGAAAAATCACTTGGTTCAAGTGACCTCCAACCTGCAAGCGGGCGGCTCGAACCGCGGTCTGCCGACCCTCTCATCCTGTTTAGGCCCTCCGCGAGTTCAAGTTCGAGAATCCTCTATCGGTATCCCTGGATCGCAGGGGCACCTCACGGTCAACGGACTGCTGATCGTGTCAGTCGCCGCTTGTAGGATGGAAGAGAGCCGTCAGCACCTCTGGCCAGGAACGCCTGGCCTTCCTGCAAGACATCCTCCACACGATATTTTTGATTTGCTCGCGGTCGTTTAGACAAGCTGGCGGCTCTATGAATGCTCGTCATCGCGTGGTAAAGGGGTAGCCGGGCGCGCCAGGAGCCCGGAACGTGCGAGAAGTATTCGTCAACGAATACCTGACCAACGTTCTCAGTTGCTTGGCCGAGAGACCGGGAGCGCTTTTCGGGCTTGTGCAAGAATGCCAGGAGATGGGCGACGTCGACTACCGGATCGGCGACGGCGAGGAGATCAAAATCGATGAGACCGACCCGATCGCCGGCGATCAGGATGTGGTCCGGTTTGAGGTCACCATGAATCAGCGAAGATGGAGCGCTCTCCAGACCAAGCGCCACAGCCTGCACTATGCCGCCTACTTCACCGGCCAGATCGGGGCGAGCGGAGGCGAGAAAATCCTGCGATTTACGGAGACGCGCCATGTCTTCCGCCAATGATCGACGCGGTGCGTCGACGTCGAGCTGGTGAAACTGGGCGACGGCCCGCGCCGCGGATTTCACCGCGTCAACCGAACCGAGGCCACCCTCGATGATTTCCGACAGCGTCGTGCCCGGGACTGCGGTGGTCACGAGGGTACGCTGTTCACCAGCGTAGATGATCGGCTTCGCAACGACGAGGTGAGTTGCGAGCGCAGCGGCACGCTGATGGAGGTCAAAGTGCGTCTTGTGGGCGCGCCGACCTTCTTCAGCATCCCGATAGATCTTGGCGTAGAACTGGCGTTCGGAAGTCCGGCCAGTGGACGTTTCCCTCATGCTGATGGTCAACCGCACGATCGCCCGCATATCGACGCGATACTGAACTGTTTCCGCGTCCCAGCTGACGAGCTCCCAGTTTTCAGGCCCAAACTCTTCCGCGACGGCCGGCACAAGTTCCGGCAGCGGTCCTTCTATCAGTTGGGCAAGGGCCGGCATGCGATAGTCATGCGGAAACACTTGGAGTAGCAGATCGAGCTCGGGGACGAAAGCATACGGCAGCAACGCGATCCCCACGGCCGGGTCAGCGTCAAGCTCGGGCGAACGGCGAATCGACTCCCAGAAACGGCGAGTTCGCATTCCCCCGTACGTGATCCCGGTCACGATCTGGTTCCAGGTATCTCCCGTCGTCAGATCCTCTAGGTGGACATCGTAATGAACGGTCCCGGATGAACCATCGCGCCCGTGCGTGTTGGTGATGCGGCACTCCTGAATCTGATATGCCGTTCCCGATGGCGCCACCAGGTGTCGCTGCATGATCTCCCGCATGATCATTGGATCATGAGCTGGCGGAACCGAATTCGAGGCTGGGCCCATGAAGTTCTATTCTCCCTAAAAGCATATTCATGGAAAAGGCTGGGGCGCATCACGCACTGTAGATGGTCCGAGGCGAACTCGGCAATGCTTGCCTGGAAGCGTTCCCCCGCTGGTGGTCGGCTCGCCGCATTTCCTGGTCATGGCTGGCTGACAGCTCTTGAGGTAGACGGGTTGGAGGGTATGCCGAGTCCCTGCGAATCGATTCCTGCCCAGCCAAGACCAGCCTCCAATGCACCAAGCCCGAGGTCCAAGAGTGGCTGTGCAAGTCTTGATTCCCGTAAATAATCTCGTTGCTCGAGTTCTTGTGGAAGCGCCGACACGAGCAGCACCAGGAGCGCCGCGACGGCGAGGCCTCGAAGTGCTCCAGGCAGCAGGCCGAGCACGCTATTCGCCCAACCAAGCGGCGTACCTGCGCCCAGTGCATGAAGTGGAGCGAGAAGCACGCGAGCTGCGAGACCGATGACAGCGAGACTGACGACCCCGGCAATTACAAAGCCAGCGCCGGTTGCGAGATCAATTGGTATCCCCCTCTCGCGTATGGGTTGCGCAACTGACCTCGCCAGATGGGCGGCGACAATGATGGACAGCCCGAAAACGGCGAGATCGACGAGTCCGAAGAGGAAACCCCGGCGCAGACCGCCAACAGCAAAAAGCCCAATGACGACAAGGACGACAACATCAACCACATTCATCGGCTGGCGTGCCTCCATGTGCCAGACCCAGTCGGTCTGTGCTCAGGGTCCTTTCGTTGTGCTCAAAAACCTGAGCGTGCACAAGAGCGCCGCCACCCGAGCCCGCAGCGAGGCGGCCGGGCTTCAGTTGGTCATCTTGCGGATCTATTCGCCCGACTTCAAACCTAACTTGCGGGCCATTTCCGAGACCAAACAGGCACGACGTTGCGTCGCCGTGCGCTCCGGGCAAGCCCCGTGGCCGCGGTGGATCCCGCCCTGTCAATCAACACCGCCGCCGATGTCGAGACCGATGTCATCGCCGCCGGCCTCCCAATCGGATTTCCCAAGTGCTGCAGGCTGCTCTGGAATACAGAGCTTATCGGACTTCGTAACCGAGCGCGCGGATCATATCGGCGTACTTTTCGCGGAAGACGGCCAGGTGCTCCTCGCTCAGTTTTTCCCGCGAGTCGCCGACTTTGGCCGCCCGGACGTGTTGGGACTTGGGTCCACCCATCTGGCGCATATTCTCCGCGCTGCACGTCTCGAAGGCTGCGGCGATGCGTTCCTCCGGCACCGGCTCGATCTTGTCGGTGACCGTGCGCAGCTCGGCGATCGGGTCGGAGTGCAAGCGTTCGTAGCGCACGATCAGGGTCCGCCCGCTTTCCAGCCACTCCTTGGCGCGCCGCATGTTGTTGCGAAAGCCGCCATTGCGCAAGTACTCGACGACCTCCGGATCACTCAAGGACTTGCCGGCCATCACATCCGTGCGGCGACCGCCGCGCTTCCCATCGTCCTTATGCTGCTGGATGGTGAAATAGGACGAAACGAAGCCGTCATACGGATCGCGAATGATCGTGACGATGTGCGCCGGCACCGCCTCGACCAAATCGGCGAGCTCTGGCTTGTAGTCGTAATGCTGGTGAAAAATCGTTTCGTCCGGAAAGCCGCCCCCTTGCAACCAGGTCTTGAGGAGGTCGAGCTGCGGCCGCTGCGGCGTCTCGTTTCTGGAGAGGGGACGCAACCCATAGATCTGGCCGAGCAGGCATTTCAACCAGACGTTGCCGGCCTTCGGGGGCCCCGCGATCATGATCCTCACCCGGTCGCACTCCTCATAGGCTCGTTCGGCAGCGAGCTAGGTCAACTCCGAATAAACGGGAATTCCGCGGCATAGTCCCGGCTCGCGCGAGCCGTTTCAGGCGAGCGAGGCGCGGGTTTTCGCTCGGGTGGTCGCAGAGTATACCAAAAGTGGCGAGATGGTCATCGGCTAGACTCACAGTGGAATTGATAGATCAGCTAACCGGGAGTCCTCGTGCGCGTCGTGCTTTTTCATCGCAAGTACCGCCGGTTTACAGGGGGTCACCTCAAAGTCTGGAACTACTTCAACCACGTTCTGACGGCTCCGGGGTTTGATGCTCGCGTTCATTTTGACGTCAATTCGTCTTGGGACAGTAGCAATCCCTGGGTGCAGACGCCAGACCGCATCGTCGAGTCGCTGGATGGGCTGAACCCGGCTGCGCTGTTTGTGGCTGGTCGCGATTGGCAGCGGCTGGATCAGCTCGGAATTCTCGATGGCGGAACTCCGGTTCTGAATCTCATCCAGCACGTTCGGCACGGGGCGGACTGGAGCATTCAATCGAACTTCCTCGGGCGCAAGGCAATCCGCTTATGCGTCAGTCAGGAGGTCGCTGACGTGGTGGAAGCGGCCGGGAGTCACGGGCCGATCGTGGTCATTCCGAACGGGATCGACGTGCCGATCGTTCCTCCAGACGACGCGAGCGCGAGGCTCGTCGATCTACTTATCGCCGGCCTGAAGCAACCCTCCATGGCGACGCGCGCGGCAGGGCAATTGGCGAGGACCGGTCGGACGGTCGAAGTCCTGACTGACACCGTCCCGCGAAGTGAATTCCTCGACGCGATGCGGCGAGCTCGCGTGACGCTCTTTCTGCCCAATGAGACAGAGGGGTTCTACCTGCCGGCGCTGGAGGGAATGGCGTTGGGCACCATCGTCGTCTGTCCGGACTGTGTCGGCAACCGGTCCTTTTGTATCCCCGGTGTGAACGCATTCCGACCGGCATTTTGGTTCGATGACCTGGTGCATGACACAGAATCGGCGCTCACGATGGATGAGCCAGCGGCTGAAGCGTTGCGCCGAGCGGCCATGGAAACCGTCAGCAATTACAGCCTTGACGCCGAGCGCCAGAAATTCCACGAGGTGCTCGCCAATCTTGATGTTCTCTGGGCCAGCTCATGTGTGAATCTTGACCACGGGCTATGACGTGAGCTACCGCACGGGGTAGCCGAGCTCGGCGATGATCTCGGCGTACGCCTCGCGGAAAGCCTCGAGGTGATCCGCCGTGAGTTGCCGCTCCGAGTCGCCGACAGTCGCCGCACGCACGTGTTTGCTTCCCCCTTTGATCCGCTGGCGCATCCGGTCGGCGCTGCAGTAGTCGATCGCGGTTTCGAGGCTTTCAACACTGACCGGGGCGATCATCTCGGTCGCGCGTCCCAGCTCGGCCAGTGGATCCTGGCTCAAATTCTCGTAACGCAAGACGACGGCTCGGCCGCTGTTCGCCCAGTTGCGTGCCTTCTCCAGATTGTTTCGGTAACCTCCACGGCGCAAGAAGTCGATCACCGCGGGATCATTCAACGGTTTACCCATGAGTTCCGTGAACTTCCTTCCCTTTTGGTTGTTCTCGGCCGAATGTAGTTGCAGCGTGTAATAAGTCGACACAAATGCGTCGTACGGATCGCGAACGATCGTCACCACATGCGCGGGAACGGCATCGAGCGCGTCCGCGACCTCCGGCGCGTAGTCGTAGTGCTGGTGAAAGATGGTCCCATCAGGAAATCGGTTGGCTGTGAGCCAGGACGTAAGTGCCTGGAGGTCGGGACGCTCGGGTGTCTCGAAGCTTCGCAGCCATCGGAGCCCATAGGCGCGGCCCAGCAGACACTTCAGCCACATGTTGCCAGTCTTTGGTGGACCAGCGATGACGATCCTCACTCTGCTGTCTCCAGGCGGGCCGGTTGACGCGAGCTCATAGCGGAGTCACTTGCGAGGCCGTCAGACCTGGTAGCCAAATTGTTCCAGGACATCGCTGAAGGCGCTAGTGGCAACGGCTTGCAATTCGGGGGAGAGCGAGGATTTCCACCGGCCGAGAGAGGTCGAGACTTCACTGCTGGTCAGGTGTCGCTTCATTTCCGGGTTCTCGGCCGATGCCCGATCGATCATGCCGTCGATCGTCGTTTCTGACGCGTCGAGCTCGAGATAAGTCAACACCCCTTCCAGGATCTCGGCTGGTCGGGTGATCAAGTCCTCATAGCGGATCAGGTATGCGCGATCCATCCGCTTTGGCCATGAGCGACTGAGATTCCGAATAGTGCTATTGCGCAGAAACCTCGCGAAGTCGGCGTCAGATTCGATATGCGCCGGTCCGAAGGCGCGACGCCCGAACTTCTCGTTGTAGGCGAGCATGGAGCTGAAGACATCTCGAAAATCACGAACTAGAAAAATCTCTTTCGCCTTTGGATAGAGCTCCCAGACGAGCCAGGGAAGATTATCGGCGCGGTGCTTCTCCGCCATGTACGTCACATTGGTCTGACCCTGGCCGGCCGCGATGCGCAGATAGGTCTCTTCAGCGCTGCGCTGGCAAAATCGGGCGAGATCTTCGACGTAATCGCGACCCATCCATACCTCGAGACCAGGCGTCACCGTGATCGGCTCGGGGTAGAACGGGTTATAGCCCACCCATTGCTTGTTGGTCTGGAAGCGGTCGGCCTGTGCTGAATGGTACGGATCTCGCGGCTCGGACAAGGTCTTGAGCATGTGCCACCAGTAGCGAGCCGTGCGCAACTCGTACGGATGCCAGCGATGGACGACGATCTCCGGGTGCTCAGAGAGGAGGCGCATCGTCCATGTCGTCCCGGCGCGCCCCATTGTCGTAAGCATCAGTGGTTGCAACCGTGGCTCGAACCTGGACTGGACTGGTTGATGACGTAGCGCGATGCCGCCCAATCGCGCTCTTGTGCCATCAGCGAGCACCGCGCGCACTTGGAGATCGGCTCCTGGTTCGAGACCGATCACGCTCACCCAGGTGCGAAACCCGCTCGTTCCGGCACCGAGAGAATTCGGGTAATCCCGAGCGACGTCAGGGCGCTCCCGGTCCAGCGGGGTCTTGCGGACGACGGCGCCACCCTGATGAATTTCGATCTCCTGGACCGGTTGGTCAATTCCCAGGACCCATCCGGCAAGCTCGATATCGTAGACATTGCGACCGCCGATGCGTGGAGCATCGATGGAAAACGCGCGAATCTTGTCCGGCTGGGGCGCACCGAATTCGATGTCGTCGACTTCGACTAGCGCCATTAACCTGGTTTTCCTTTCTCTGTTCCCTGGCACACCGCCGGACACTCACCATATCCGGTATACCCATCGTGCCGTGCGCCAGGCGAGGGCAGCGTCCAAACTCGGCAACCCTGACAGAGGAACGAGAGCGATGTCAAGGGAGAGCGCAAGGGCTGAGGCGAGAGGGCTTTAGCTCCAATCGGGGTCCCAGCCAAGGAGATCGGCCAGTCTGGCATTCAACGGAGCAAAGTGGTTGGATAACCGGCGACGGATCGCGGGATCGAGGGGCGGACCGGATGTCTGGTTGCGCGTCGTGAACGGGATCGGCACATCTGGATCGATCGCCAGAAACTCCATGACCTGAGTCAGCGCCTGCGCACTTCGCTCGTACAGATCCTCGCTGCGAACGACCAGGATCTGCGCCCTAGGGAAGACGTGGAACCAGCGCTCGAGCTGCCGTGCATATTCGCCCCTAGCCACATAGCTGGCGTGCTTGTGCAGATCACTCACATACGTGGGATCGCTGGCGAGCCGGGCTTCTTCGCCATTCAGCCGCTCCATCTCGGCATCGAGCGCAGCGGTGAAATCAAGCGTCTCGTCGCCACGTGAACGCTCCAGGAGGAAATGGGAGTACGCCCGGTCGACCGGGTTGCGGAGCAACACGATCGCTTTTGCCTCTGGCGCAATCTCCAGCAGTCGCTGTGGTGCGAGCGGGTGAAAGAGCGCGTAGGGGGTTGCTTCGCCAGTGATAACGTGCGGCGGAAGCTGGCGCGGAAATTGGCCGAGGTACCAGTCGAGACCGCGTTCGTAGCGGTCGGTGAGGAAATGGAGCTCCTTGGTCGCTGCGGCAACGACCTGTGGGTGGGCACCCAGGTAAGCGTGCAGCGAGGTCGTGCCGCCGCGTTGTGCGCCGATGATGATGAAATCGGGCGCTGCAACCACCCGGTTGCCCGGGTCCGGACGAAACGCATCATCCGCGACTCGCCCCCGGATCTGGGCGAGCCCGGTCGTTCCCCCATCCGCCAGGACGGCGTCGATGTCGATGTGCCAGATACGCCCACGTGGATCGATCGACACCCACGCCGAGAACCCGGAGGAGCCCGCATGGGGGTGGTCCGGGTAATCCGCCGCGACGTCGGGTCGGCGCACGCCGAGCGGATGGACGACGCGGTCCTGGCCTGAGCTAGAGGTACGTATGCCTCGAACAGATGCATTCCGCCCGATGACCCAGCCGCTGACCTCTAGTCCTGGGCCGGGGGAACGATCACCGGGTCTTGGCTGATCGATGGCGAAGGCGACGATCGTTGCCGGGTCGGGAGAATCGAATTCGAGCGAATCCACTTCAATCCAAGTGGCGCAGCCGCGCCGAGAACCGGCGCTCACGGGGTTGGCGAAGAGGCTGGAAGAGCGCGGTGGCGCTCCCAGCAGATGCCCCATTTCTCTTCGAATCGTCCCTGATTCAGTTTAACCAGACGCATGTAGTCACCGGTCGGAAGCAGCTTGCCGATCGACGCGTGGTAGGCATGGTGAACGTAGACTTCGGGAGTCCACGCCACCTGCAGTCCGGCAGCCTTGACGCGCAGCGCGTAGTCCTCGTCCTCGAACATCCCGACCTCGTATCTCTCGTCCAGCGGACCGACGAGCTCATACGTATCACGGCGAAATGCAACGCAGAACATCATCGGCATGCGGATGGAAAGACGCACTCGCTCGTACTGCTCGCCCTGGGAGCGGGCCACCGCGCGGAACTCGCCATACGTCTGATACGGGATGTCGATTTGCGCCTCGTTACAGCTTCGGTTCGTCCCGGGACCGATGAGTCCGATCGCGGGATCTTCGAGATGTCGGGCCAGTCGCGTGAGCCATCCGCGAGGAACCACGGTGTCGTTGTTCAGGAGGACGAGTATCTCGCCCGTGGCGGCAGCTAGACCCTGGTTGTTTCCCGGCCCGAACCCCGCGTTGTGGTCGTTCAGTATCACCTTGACGTTCGGAATGGACCCCGCGAGCTGCCGGAGCTCTTCGACGGTACCGTCGGAAGACGCGTTGTCGACCACAATGAGTTCATAGTTTGGGTAGTCCGTGTTCTCGAGCAGACTGGCTAAACACATTCGTGAAAAGGCGAGATTATCGTGGGTGAGAACAACTACGCTGGCCCGCGGCCACGATGCCCGGAGCGCTTTGTCGATCGCTGCCCAGCGTGCTGGCCACGGCAGGTCTTGGGGCAACGTGACGGCTTTCATTTCGTGCGCTTTGACACCGCTATCGGCGTCGAAGGTGACCCGCACATCGGCCTCGTCCTGCAGTGAGACGGGCGCGTTAGACGATGCGACGATGTGCCATCCCCAGCGATTGCGCACCTCACGCGCGATGCTGGTCTCAAGTGTCGCGGGAGCGAAAAAAACAGCGGCCTCGATCGCTTCTGACCGGCGGAGGGTGGAGAGTGTGTCGAGGAGAGAATCGGACCGCGCCGCGGGCGCGTTGACACGTTGGAGCCTCGGCGCCGCGGGTAGCTGACGATGGTCGTGCTTGCCGATATAGAAGACGCGATGTTCATGCCGCGCGAACTCGGCGGCGATGCGCGTTTCCCGATCATCGACCGCAGCATCTGAGACGATATCTGAGACGATGATCATGTCGTAGCGAGCCAGATGGGGCGAGATTGGAGTCGACAAAGCCCGCTCTAACGTCGCCGCGGGCAACTCGGGCTCCCGGGCGCGGTCGCGGGCCGCGATCACCAGATCATCGGTCAGCAACGGCTTCAATGCTGGAGCTGTGCGGCCGCGCCGGCAGTTGCAGCCACGGTGGGGCTTGTTGCCAGGCGAGTCCGCAGACTTTATTGGAGAGGCTGACAATCCCATCTCCGGGTCAGACCGCACGCATCGTCTCCATGTTGAGGCTCGCGTCCTCGCCCTGACGGGTTAGATTCGGGTTGTAGTAGGGGTCATGGTCGATGACGTGCCGCCAGCGCTCCCGAAGGAACGCGATTTCGTTCGGGTGTGTAATGACGACCTTGGTTACCGACTCGTGGTGGTGCAGTGCGGCGTGCGGCGTGTAGAGCACCTCATATCCAGCCTCGCGGGCGCGCAGGCAGAAATCAGTGTCGTTGAACGCGACGGGCAAGTTGTCCTCATCCAACCCACCGATGACGTCGAATACCTTGCGATCGATGACAGCACAGGCGAACGTCACCGCGCTGACGTTGCGAACGACGTCAGGCAGGTCAAAGAAACCGGGGTCGTTTCCAGGCAGCCGCTTGAAGACGTGCACGGAACCGCCAAACGGACCGAGCACCACGCCGGCATGCTGGATCGAGTCGTCCGGGTACAGGAGCTTGGCGCCAACGATCCCGACGTCAGGTCGTTGGGCAAGCTCGACCATGGCACGTAACCAGCCAGGATCAATGACGGTAATGTCGTCGTTCAGCATCAGGACAAATGGCGTGTTTACATGGGGAATCGCCGAGTTGACCAGGGCAGAATAGTTGAACGGCGTTAGTGGGTTGGCCACGCGACGCAATCCAGTCACGCGGGGAGCTAATTCCTCGACGAACCGCTCAACCGCATCCGATTTGGAGTTGTCGACGAGAATAATCTCCAGATTTGAGTAGTCAGTCCGCTCGGTGAGATCGGTTAGACACGGACGAAGCATGTCGAGTCTGCCACCTGTCGGAATGACCGCGGTCACCCCGGGCGGATCAGGCAAGGCATAGCGAGTTCGCCACGTGCCAGGGTGTAGACCCCGCTCCACCGCGCCGTCGACCTTTCGCCTCGCCAGGGCGTCTATGAGTGCCCGGCGCTCTTCCTCTCTCCAGTCCGAAGGGTGCCATGGCATCCCGGGTCCTGGAGCGGTCGCGATGGTGGTTGCCAATACGTCGGGCACATGGTGAAAGTGTCCAGAACGCTCGGTCATCCGCAACGTAAGGTCATAGACTTCGGCTCCTGGCAGACCAGACCGCAGGCCGCCCACATCGAGGAGCGTCTGTCGGTGAAACACCACGAAGGGTCCGAGGTAGTTCATCGACAATAGCAGATCAGGCGACCAGTCCGGTTTGAAGAACGGATTCCAACGCTCCATCTTCGCGGGATCAATGCGATCGTCGTCGCTGTAGATCAAGCAAGTATCCGGGTTTTCTGCGGCCGCGCGAGCAACTCTCGATAGTGCGTTTGGAGAGAGGATGATTCCGGAGGGAAGAATCGCGACCCAATCGGCCCCGCTCTCGGCGATGACCACGTTCACTGCATCGACCACGGCGTCAGTGCCGGCTACACGGAAGGCGATCCGGCTGTCGTCGCGCGCCAGGTGTCGGGCGTAGTCTCGAGCCGCCTCGCTCGCATGACCGCTCTCTACGAGCGTCAATCGCCAATTGCGATGTGTCTGCGCTTGCATCGAGGCCGCCGTAGCCTCGAGAGCGTCTTGGTTGCCGCCATCCAGTGTGATGACAGCTTCGAGCGAGAACTCTTCCCCCAAGTGAGACCGTTTGGCGGAAGCTGAATTGTCGTGCGCCGCTCGCTGCTCCAGCCAGGTGCGGTAATGGCGATTGATGACCGGGAGTCCCGCATCGACGATTCGGTCGGCTTCAACCTCGATGCGGGTTGGTATTTCGAGCTGCCGGCCGTCGTTCGCGGTGACAACCACCAGCAGTTCATGGTTCCCTGGCGTTAGCCCGGTCAGGGGTACCGTACCGGAGAACCCGCAATGATCGGAGTTCGCGTACTGGCGGTGTCGCTTGGCGATATCGGGCCGGAGCACGCCGTGATCGATTCTCCCACGAGCTTCTCCGTCGACGAAGGCATCGATTCGCTGGATGCCCGAGGGAGCGAGGGCCCAGCCAAAGACGATGATGGATTCGCTCGGGATGAAGATCGTGCCGCGGTTGGGTCGGTCGAGACGACCGATGACCCGACCCATCTCGAAGGCATGATTGTCAACCTCGAACGATGTCGAAAGCTCAGCCCGTGTCCCATTCGAAGCGGAAATACGGATGGTTACGTCGTGCATGCCGTCCGGCAGATCACCGACGTTGATCCCCCCGAGAAATCCGCAGTTCGCACCAGCGGGAAAACCGGGATAGAGTGCCGCCGCATCGGGGCGTGGCTCTCCATACGGCACCGTTCCCCGCAAGTCCCCATTGACCAGGACCTCAATGGTGGCATCGCCCGCATCGGTCAGTGTCCAGCCCGAAACGATCAGCACACCGTCGACGACGACTTCCGGGGTGCGTCCTGGCGAATCGATTACACCGACGATGCGGTGAGGTAGGGGTGGCGGGGTCGCGCTCGACTGTTCATCTGACGGACGCGGACTACCTGAAGTGGGGTTCACCTAATCACTCTCGGTCAGTGCTTCATTCTGCGGAGAAGACCGATGTCCGGATCTCGGTGTCCCCGTTCCGGATTGCTTCAATCGAAACTCCGCGAGTTGACGCTCCGCTTCAATGGCACGAGCCTCTGCCTCCTGGACGCGGACATTGAGGACGATGTTGTTACGAAGAAGGATCATGACCTGACGGGACCGGTCGTAGAGCAATCTGTCCGCAAGGCGACTGTTCCCGTCAACCGCCACCCCCGCCAACAAAGGGGACACGGATAGCTGAACGGGATAGCGGGCGGCGTACTGAGCCGATAGGAGACCATCCTCCCAGTAGTATCGATAATCATCTGGGAAGACTTTCTGACGCCAACGGGTGGCAAAGAGTTCCTGATTCGCGCGCTCGGCGTCCGACATGACGTTTCGCGTCGCGGACTCGAGATGATAGACGACGCTCTCCGCGCAATAGTGGATCTCATGACCAGCCTCACCCGCGCGCAGGCAGTAGTCAACGTCTTCCCAGCCGTTCTGAAAAGCCGTGTCGAGTCCCCCAAGGTCCTGCCACGGTCCACGGCGAAAGAGCGCGCATGCCGCAGTGACGATCTGGAAACGGCGGGAGACCGATGTCGCAGGATGCTCGGCAGGGAACCCGGCATAGATGTGGTGAGGGAGCGAATCGAGCCCGATGGCGACTCCGGCATGTTGAATAGTGTCATCCGGGAAGAGGAGCTTCGCTCCAACCACCGCCGCGGCTGGGTGCCGGAGGGCGTAGCTCACGAGTGCCGAGAGCCAACCCGAGGTCGGAATCGTGTCGTTATTCAGGAGGACAACGAACTCA
>DASUQU010000265.1:0-4873 GCA_036280495.1 Thermomicrobiales bacterium
CCCTGACACACCAAAGCGGGAGGACATAGATTGCCCCTCCCGTGCGACCAGGTTCGATAGTGAATGTTCCAGCACGCCCCGCCCGGCTACCGGTTTCGAAGGTTTTCTGGCCCTGCTGATTTGCGGGTCAGCGAGCCGGAACGATTATTGTACGTCAGGCGCTTTGCTTTTGTCAAGTAAAGGCGGCGCGGATCATGAGATCCGCGCCGCCCACTCATTAATCGGTCTCGAATCGCTACCCCGTCGGCGTAGCTACCGGCGATGCGGCCGGCATCGGCACCGCATTGGCGAGTGTGTAATTCGCGCACTCCGCGACATAGAGATACCGAGCGACCTCCGGATCGTCGATGTTGTCGCGGGTCACGATTGTGGCGCCGGTCACGTAGTCCTTCGGATCGAGCGGCTCGCCGGTCGTCAGGAACTCGTGCAGAAGCTGTACCGCAATCTCCCCGATATCGCCCGGGTGCTGAGCGATCAAAAGGTCAACTACTTCGCTGCGCAGGTCCTGCACCTGAGTTGGTCCGGCGTCAAACCCGACCATCTTGACCTGGCCTTGCAAGCCTTGCTCCCGCAGTGCCGCGGCGGCGCCTTGGGCAGAGAACAGGTTAGTGCCGAAGATCCCAGCCAGATCGGGATCGGACTGGAGTCGCGCCGCCGTAATCTGCGCCGCGACGTTCGCGTCATTGTTGGAATACTCCTGACCGAGATACTCGATGTCAGGAAACTCCGTCTCGATCGCCTCACGGAACCCCTGCTCTCGCTGGTCCGTAGTGGAGACTCCCGGAATGACGTTGACGACGAAGACCTTTCCAGCTCCGCCGATCTGCTCGGCGAGGCCTCGCGCCGCGAGGCGCCCGCCTTCCACATTGTCAGTCGCTACGTCGCCAAGCTGGATGTCGGAGTCAATCGTCGTGTCCACGCACAAGACCGGTACACCGGCGTCGATGGCCGCCTGAATGGGAGCGATCATGCCTTGCCGGTCATTTGGCGCCATCATGATTGCGCTCGGAGCGCTCTGAACGACGGCGTTGAGGATCGGCGTCTGCAAGGTCTGATCGAAGCGCTCTGGACCTTGTGTGTCGATGGTGACATTGCCGAGCGCCTCGGCTTGTGCGCGCGCTCCGCAGTCCATCGTGATGTAGAAATTGTCCCCGATCACACCTTGGATGAAGGCAATCGTGAACGAGTCTTGGCGAGCCGAGGCGCGAAATCCGAGCGGAGCGAACAACGTGAAGCCGGCACCCGCATAGACGGACGCTCGCAGGATCGAACGCCGGTCCAGCTGAGTATCGAGTCGATCAATCATCTTCATTTGACCTCCCGTCTGGTTTGGCGGGTCACGCCTGTTCGCGGACCGCCGCAGGGTATCAACACCACGGGTTCGCTGCAACAGATTCAGACTCTCTACATCCGTTCCTCTGCGCGACGTCGCCGCTGATCCAGGTAGACCGCAAGAATGAGTACCGCGCCAATGGCAACGTTTTGCCAGAACGGCTGAACGCGGGCGATGACAAGTCCGTTGCGAAGCACTGTGGGTATGAACGCGCCGATCACAGTCCCGCCAATGGTTCCAATGCCGCCGAACAGGCTGGTCCCCCCGATAACCGTTGCCGAGATCGCGGCAAGGTTGTCCGCCTGGTGGGAGCCGACAGAAGCCGTGCCGAACCGAAGCAAATCCATTGCACCGGCCACCCCCGCGAGCAGACCGCTGAAGGCATAGATCTTGACGAGATGCAGGTCGACGTCGATGCCTGCTCGCATCGAGGCCGCGGCGTTTGAACCGACCGCATATGTGTAGCGGCCAAACCGGGTTCGGTTGAGCACGATTGCGGCAATTATCGCTATTCCGTAGGCGATGACGACCGGAGGCGTGATCCGTACCCGCTGATCGCCGACGTCGAACGCGACAAGCTCGCGAAGGCCGATCGCGGACTGCACCGCCGGCGGGACATTCGGCACAGATGTGCCGCCCGACAGAAGCTGGCCAAGACCGAGGGCGATACCCAACATACCCAAGGTCACGATAAAGGCTGGCACCCGGAGTCTGGTAACCAGTAGCCCGTTCACGAGTCCGCAAATGAGTCCGGTAACCACGCCAGCTGCGAGGCCAATCGGAATGCCGATCTGCTGCGTTGGAAATTCGAATCGCGCGATGTCCTGAGGGGTCCCGGATAGCGCGATCGTCACTTTCGCCGCAACGACCGACGACAAGATCAGGACCGAGCCAACGGAAAGGTCGATTCCTGCTGCGATTATGACGAATGTCATGCCGACCGAGAGAACGACGAGCTGCGAAGAGTCAATGATGATGTCGTTGAAGTTTCGCGCGTTGAAGAAGCTCGTCCCACCGTAGAGCGAGAAAATGGCTATGATCGCGACCAGGATGAGCAGTGTGAACGACTTCGCAAGTTGAGAGAGGTACCGCTGGCGAGCCGGTAGAATCTCGGTGCCCAGTTCGTCAGAGGCCTCTTTTACGGCGCTCACTTTACTCAACCTCTCGGTTCAAGAATCGCGTCGATCCGGTCATTGCCGCGACAGCGTCTTCGATCGTCGCGGTCTTTGGGTCAAGCTCGGCGACGACTTGACCCAGGCGCAGGACGACGATGCGGTCGGCGACTTGGAAGACATTAGGCATATTGTGGCTGATGAAGACGACCGGGATTCCTGTATCACGCACCTGCCGGATCAGGTCGAGAACCTGAGCCGTCTGCGCGACGCCAAGGGCAGCGGTCGGCTCGTCCATGATCACGACCTTGCTCGCCCACATTACCGCTCGTGCCACCGCGACGCCCTGGCGCTGTCCGCCAGAGAGCGTTACCAGGCGACGCTCGAGGTCCGGCACCCGCACCCGCAGTCTGGAAAGCTGCTCGTCTGTCTCCTGTCGCATGCGCTGGTTATCCAGAAAGCCAAGAATTCCCGGCAGGCCGCTTTGCCGGCGTTCCCTGCCCAGGAAGATGTTGGCCACCGCATCGAGGTGCGGCGCAACGGCAAGGTCCTGGTAGACGGTTTCTATGCCATGGGCTCTCGCCTCGTGGGGAGACGAGAATTGGACAGGCTCACCGCCGAACACGATTTCTCCGCTTTCCAGCGGCAGCACACCCGTCACCACGTTGATCAGCGTCGATTTTCCAGCGCCGTTGTCACCGATCAGTGCAACTACTTCACCCGGGTACACCGCGAGGTTTACGTCCTTAAGCGCCTGAACCGGGCCGAAGTGCTTATTGATCCCCCGCGCTTCCAGCACCGGCTCCATCACCGGCCGCGCGCTCAACGCCATCGCCTGCTCCATAGTCGTTTGCACCTACTTCACGTCGGTGAGACTGTACCCCCAATCGTGCCGTCGTCAACGGCCGATCGACTCGGGCCGAACTCTTCGCGGGAGCCGGGTTCCTGCTCCGCTATCCTGCATATCGAAAGATCGATATTCACGTCGCGCTCGGTATGTCATCTATGAGAGTTCTCGAAGGCAAGTCCATTGTCCTTGGAGTAACAGGCGGAATTGCGGCATACAAGGCCGCATCGATCGCCAGCCTCCTCGTTCAGGCAGGAGCGAGCGTCGAAGTTGTTATGACAGAGGCGGCGCAACAATTCGTTCGACCGCTCACCTTTTCCGCGATTACTCACGCTTCGGTCCACACCGACTCATTCGCGCCGTGGCATGGCAACTTCACCGGGCACGTCAGTCTCGCAGAGAACGCCGACCTGCTGGTGATCGCTCCCGCGACGGCCGCGACCATTGCGAAACTTGCGCTCGGCCTCGCCAACGACCTGATAAGTCTCATCGCGCTTTCGACTACTTCCCCGGCCGTCGTGGCGCCGGGAATGGAAGAGCACATGCTCCACCATCCAGCGACGCAGGGGCACCTGCGGACGTTAACTGAACGCGGAGTAACAATTGTTGAACCTGCGCACGGGCGGCTGGCATCGGGGGCAGTCGGCGAGGGCCGCATGGCGAGTCCAGAATCCGTGGTCGCCAAGGCGACTGACGTGCTAGGGCGTTCGAGGCGGCTGGCGGGCAAGAAATTTGTCATTACCGCTGGTGGAACCCGGGAGCCTCTTGACCCGATTCGTTACATAGGCAACCGATCAAGCGGTGCGATGGGCCACGCTCTCGCTGCTGCCGCGGTCGCTCAAGGCGCCGACGTTACGTTGATCTCGGCAGCGACAGGCCTGCGGGTCCCGAGCGGCGCCACTCTGGTAAACGTCGAAACGGCAGCAGAGATGCACCATGCGGTGGAGCAGGCCTCGGTCGATGCCGACGTCTTGATCATGGCAGCGGCGGTTGCCGATTTCCGGCCGGAAAGCAAGTCGCGGCGGAAGCTGAAAAAGTCCGCGGACATGGACTACCTCGATGTCCGGTTGGTGCGGAACCCAGACATTCTGGCCACGATAACCCGACCAGATCTCTTGAAGATTGGCTTCGCCGCTGAGACTGAGCACCTGCTGGAGAACGCCGCACAAAAGTTGCACGCCAAGGGTCTAGCAATGATCGTTGCCAACGACGCGGAGTCAACCATCGGAGCGTCAAGCAGTACGGCGACGATTCTCACAGCAGACGGAGGAATCACCGCACTGCCGACAATGAGCAAAGAATCGCTGGCAGTGGAGATCGTGGCGATCGTCGCCGACTTGCTCGGCGTCACGAGTTCTCACGCACAGTGATCTATCAAGGGCGGTCAAGTCGCGGGACAACGCAGATCGCGCGTTCGCAGTTGGCTTTGCGCCTCGCGCTTGCCGTTTACGGCGCCCTCTGCGCGGCGGCAGTCCTCCGATGCGCGGTACTCATTTTGGGCTTGCCGGAGAGTGTCTGGTCAGTGGGCACGATTTTGTCGCTTTCGTCGCCGCTCGCCACGCCGCTAACTGTCGTTCCTCC
>DASUQU010000266.1:0-3116 GCA_036280495.1 Thermomicrobiales bacterium
ACCGTCACACCAGCCCTGGCGCTGATCCTGCTGCGCAACGCGCCGCTGGAGCGACGCGTCTCCCCGCTCGTGCCATGGCTGCAGCGGCACTACGGGAACGCGCTGGAGCGGATCGTGCGGCGGCCGCGGTACGCATTCGCCACCGTCGGACTCGTAGCGTTGCTCGGCATCGCGACCGTCCCGCAACTCGGTCAGGCGCTGTTACCCGAGTTCAAGGAGCGCGACTTCTTGATGCACTGGGTAACTGATCCCTCGACGTCGCACCCGGAAGAGGTGCGGGTCACGACCCTGGCCAGCAAGGAGCTGCGAGCGATCCCGGGAGTCCGTAACTTCGGGGCTCACATTGGGCAGGCCCTCCTGGGCGACGAGGTGTACGGCATCTACTTCGGTGAGAACTGGATCAGCGTCGACCCCACGGTCAACTACGATCAGACCCGGGCCGCTGTCGAAGAGGTCGTTGAGGGCTATCCTGGACTCTATCGTGACGTCCAGACCTATCTCAAGGAACGGATCCGGGAGGTTCTCACCGGTGCCGGCGAAGCGATCGTCGTCCGCATCTATGGCCAGGACCTGAATGTCCTGCGTGCCAAGGCGAACGAGATCGAGCAGGTCCTCGCAGGGGTCGACGGCGTCGTCGAGCACCACGTCGAGCTCCTGGTGGACGTGCCGCAGGTCGAAGTCGAGGTCGACCTCACCGCGGCTCAGAAGTACGGTCTCTCGCCAGGTGAGATCCGCCGCGCGGCGGCTACGCTGATGGCCGGCGAAGAGGTGGGTGACATTTACCGGGATGGCCAAGCCTACGACGTCATGGTGTGGAGCGAGCCTGAGACACGTCTGAGTCTGACCGACGTTCATGAAATGTTGATCGACACTCCCGATGGGGGCGAAGTACGACTCGGCGATGTCGCCGAGGTGCGGGTGGCGCCGAATCCGAACGCGATTGTCCATGAGAATCTCTCGCGTCGCCTGGACGTCACGGCCAATGTTCGCGGGCGTGATCTGGGATCGGTCGTCGCCGACATCGAGCGGGGTTTGGAGACGGTCGATTTCCCGCTCGAGTACCACGCCGAAGTCCTTGGGGAATGGGCCGAGAGGCAGGCCGCGCAGCAAGTCCTGGTCGGATTCGCGGCCATTGCGGCAGTCCTCGTTCTTCTCCTTCTGGTCGCATCCTTTGGCAACGTGCGTCTGGCGTTCTTGGTCTTCCTGACACTGCCGATAGCCCTGGTCGGAGGGCTGCTGGCAACGTACGCGAGCGACCGCGTAATCTCGCTCGGGTCGCTGGTCGGCTTCCTGACGGTGCTGGGCATCGTAGCCCGCAACGGCATCATGCTGATCAGCCACTATCAACATCTGGAGCGCGAAGAGGGTGAGCCGTTTGGGCCAGGGCTGGTGTTGCGCGGGGCGCAGGAGCGACTGTCGCCGATCCTGATGACCGCCCTGGCGACAGGCCTGGCACTCGTACCTCTGGTGGTTGCAGGTAGCATCCCGGGTCACGAAATCGAGCACCCGATGGCGGTCGTGATCCTGGGTGGGCTGGCCACGTCGACACTGCTCAATCTCTTCGTTGTGCCTACGCTTTACCTCAAGTTTGGTAAGCAACGCGAGCGTCATCCGTTGTCCGGTCGGCTGGCGGGCGCAGGCGACTGACCCTCACGGAGGACCGTCGAAACCGCTTGTCAGTTGGGGTTGTGGCCGGCATTCCCGGAGATAGTGTTCTTCGGGAATGCCGGCTCTCTTCCGGTTCCATAATTCTATTGGCACCGACGTGGAGTGAGTCTCCTCCTGGGTCGAGGAGCCCGCGCACGGGACAATGCGAGCATCATCGAGCATCCCTATTCTTCGTGTGAGCGGCTGTGCCAGGGAACGGAAAGCGACTCTGTCATGCGTATCCTGGTTGTCGAGGATGAGACCCGGCTGGCAAGACTTCTGCGCAAGGGGCTCACGGAGGAGGGGCATGGAGTCGATCTTGCCGGCTGCGGTGAGGAGGCCCTCGACTGGGTTGCCGTCACCGACTATGACGTGATCGTGCTGGATGTCATGCTCCCCGGCATCGACGGGTTGGCCGTCTGCCGTCGCCTGCGCCAGGACCGAGTCCACACGCCAATCTTGCTACTCACAGCGCGCGATGCGATAGGCGACCGGGTAGCCGGGCTCGACGCGGGGGCCGACGATTACCTGGTCAAACCATTTGCGTTTGTGGAGCTCGCGGCGCGACTTCGGGCGCTCTACCGACGACCAGCCGAAGCCGTGCCGGTAGTCCTGGAGGTTGGGGACGTGACGCTCGACCCAGCGAGTCGACGGGTCTGGCGCGGGGCACGAGAGGTTTTCCTGCCGAAGAAGGAATTCCGCATCCTGGAATACATGCTCCGACAGCCGGGAAGAGTCCTGACCCGGGCCATGATCGCCGAACACGTGTGGGACTACGATTTTCCGAACATGACGAATGTCATCGATGTCCACATCCGGCAGCTTCGGCGGAGACTTGGCGATCCCTATCCGGGGGAATTGATCCAGACTGTGCGCGGATCTGGGTATCGCTTCACAACCGACCCGTGACACGTCGTTTGCCAGTCCGTTGGCGTCTGACACTCTGGTTCACGGCGCTCCTCGGGGCGACTCTCGTGCTGGTCGGAAGCATTGTCTTCATTGGGCTGCGCGCACGTCTCTACGAGAGCTTTGACGATCAGCTCCTCGATCAGGCGGAACTCGCGCGTGCCAATATCGTGATCCAAAATGGCATACCGGCGTTCGCGTCAGTGGGGCCGCTCAGTAGCGAGAGTAGCGAGTATTTCCTGCTGTTGTTTGATGTGCATGGCCACCTCATTGCCGACACGCTCCCGAACTCCACCGAAACTTGGTGGGATCTCGCCGTTATTACTCGCGCGCTTGCGGGGAACACCGAGATGTCTACCCACATCTTCTCGGATGACCCAACCGACGATCCAGCTCAAGGTGACGCGAGCAACGAAAGCGAGCCCGTCGATCAGGGTGAACAAGGTGGCGATCACCAGGTGGTCTATCGAATCGTCACCGAGCCGGTACGAGACAGCTCGACCAATGCAATTGTCGGTGCCCTTCAATTTGGTCTGGATCGCGATGACGTTGATGAGCCGTTA
>DASUQU010000267.1:0-5012 GCA_036280495.1 Thermomicrobiales bacterium
TGGGGGAGGGAGTTGTACGTCGCTGCGACTTTGGTCGCAGCGAACGCCGACCTCGATTCGCTGGTGCCGCGCTTCTTCCACGATGCCAAGCACCACGTGGCCGACCTGTTCGCCGACGACACTCCCACCACCACTGCCGAGGCGGAGTTGAAAGCGGCGGTGGACGCCGTGCCCGCCGGGGTCATCCAGCTACCGCGTGATCTCGTGCCCGACGGATCACTCGTCCCGCCCCCACCCTGGAGGCTCCTGGAGGAGCGGCGTCTGGACCCGAACCGCCCAGCAGTCGGCAGCTACCGGCCCACGACCAACTTCCGCGTCAGCAGGACCGATTCCGACGCCACCCCGATGCACACCGGTTCCGGAACGGCGCTGGGCTATCACGTCCACTACGTGGTGGATGGGGGTAAGCCACGCATCATCCTCGCTGCCCTCGTGACCCCCGCCGATGTCATGGAGAACGTGCCCCTGCGCGACCTGCTGTGGCGGGTGTGCTTCCGCCGCAAGCTGCGTCCCGGACAGGTGACCGGCGACACCACCTACGGTACCGTCGAGAACATCGTTGCACTAGAGGACGCGGGTATCCGAGCGTTCTTCCCCCTGCCCGATTTCGATCGGCGCACGCCTTACTTTGGGAAGAGCGTGTTCACCTACGATCCCGTGTCGGATGCCTACCACTGCCCGCAGGGGCAGCTCTTGCGTCGCCGCAAGACCAAGCACACTGAGCACGAGGTGCTCTACCAGGCCGACCCGACGTCCTGCAACACCTGCGCAGTCAGGGCCCAGTGCACGTCCAGCGACCACGGCCGCATGGCTCATCGTTCGTTCTACGCTGACTATCTCGACAAGGTCCGTCGCTACCACGAAACCGAGAGCGACGAGAAGGCGATGCGCGAACGGAAGGTGTGGGTCGAGCCGCTCATTGCCGAAGCCAAGGAGTGGCACGGCTTACGCCGCCTGCGCTTGCGGGGTCTCATGAACGCCAATATCCAGGGATTGCTGATCCCGGCGGGGCAGAACCTGAAGCGCTTCCTGGCCGCGAGGGGATGGGGACGGCGGCATGCCCCCTGTGGGAGTCTCCTGGCCCTTCCGGTGGAACCGGGGCGGCTCTCGGTCGCCTAAAGCTGATTACCGATCGGACCGGAGGCGGGGATGCCGGTGAACTGGATCTGGACTGACCCATGACGGTGGCGCCCGCGACCGGAGGCATTTTTCAACGGCCTGCGTTACGGGAACCCGTTTCAAAATATTGCGAACGCCGGCGACTCTACGAGACAGGCGTGGCGGCCAGCGGACCGAACAGTGCGGACGGCGGCCCCATTGGTGTCTCCATCGCCTCGACCGCGATGCGCGTGCCCTTGGCCGGGCATCAAACGCATCCACCAAGGGGGAACACGAGAGCCCAAGAAGTTGCCCTCCCAGACTCATCCGTAGTCGTTGGTGCGGTAGCGCCGGGAGCGATTAGCGCGTGGCGCTGATCAGAGTCTCGCCGCAGATGACCTCCGGTGCTCCTATGGCCAACAAGCCAACGTCTCCTTTGACGTTGCGCCTCACGGGACGCGACTCCGTTGCGGGGCTCGGTCGTAAGCGCCGTTGCCGTGGGTGTGGGCGCCTGGCGAGCGACCATGCCACGCCATCACTCACCAGCCAGCACCTCTTTGGCGGTTCGTTCGCCGGACTGCACCGCCCCGTCCATGTACACATTCCATTCAGTCGCCGTCTCGGTGCCCGCCCAGTGGATACGACCAAATGGATTTCGAATCTCGGGCCCGTATCCGGTGAGGACGCCCGGCGGGAGAAAGGCGGCATAGTCGCCGCGCGTCCATTCCTCTTCTGACCAGTTGTGGTCGATATAGGGCAGTCCCGTCGGGGGAAAGACGATGCTCTGCGAAAGCTCTGCGGCTTTGGGACCGAAGAGCTTCACGCATTCGCCGACGACGATCTTCTGCCGCTCTGCCGGGCTCATCCGTCCCACGGCTCGGGCGCTTTCGGCGCCGATGAAGGCGATCAACAGACCGGGCTGATCCTGCCCGGTGGCCAGCCCCCCGTCTGCAGTCGAAGAGACGGGTGAACCGACGTTGAGCGAACCTCCGCTCAGCCCATCCTTGCGCCAGAACGCCTCGTCATAGACAAGGGTGGCCTTGATGACCGAGCCCATGGGGATGCGCTGGATCAATTGCGCTGCATCAGCCGGCAGGATCGGATCAAAGCGAATCGCGCCGGCCAGGGTGCGGGGGACGGTCACGATCACCCGTCGTGCCCGCACGACCATGGCGTCGGCGGTGACGTCGACGCCGCGCGCGTCCTGCGTGATCTTCCGCACAGGGCTGTTCAGTTGGACCTGATCGCCGAGCGCGGCGGCCACCTTGAGAGCGACTGCTTGCGCACCGCCCTCTATCGCCTGCGCGTCTTCATCGGTCAGCATCGTGGTAAGGCCACCGGCGGCATGAAACGCGAAGAGCGCCCACAGTAACGATTGCTCCGGGGCGACCGGGCCAATCGACCCCAGCACCGCGACGGCGAGCAGATTGCGGACATATGGCGTCTTGACGTTCGCCGCGAGCCAGCCGCCAATGGTCTGCAGATCCCAGGCGGCGGCCTGAGGCGCCAGCCAGGGCGTCTCCAGCGGGACCTCGGCGGCCATCGCATCGAGCTTCTGGAGCGCGTCCGCCAGTTCCGTCGCCACGGGTGCCGGCAGGTCTCGCACCGCCTTGCCCGCGTCGTCCAGGTACACCACGTCGCCGGCCGTGTACGAATCGAAGATCGGGACCTGCATTTCCTGCGCCAGCGCCAGGATGTGGCGCTGGCTAGGCCCAACCCAATGACCTCCGATATCGATCGCCGTCCCATCAGAGAGGGGCGCAGACCAGATTCGCCCTCCCACTCGATCGCGCTCCTCGAGCACAGCCACAGAGCGCCCGGCTTGGTGCAGGCGCAATGCCGCCGTCAGCCCCGCGTATCCCGCCCCGACGACACAGCAATCGACCTTGATGCTAGTCGCTGATTGCGCGTTGGCGCTGTGTGCCGTCGAGGCGAGATCCAGACTGATCCCACCTGAGGTCAGGGCAGCCGTCTTCAGGAGTTGCCGGCGGCTCGGTTTTACGGACATGCTCGCGCCCCAGTCGGTCTTTGCCGCTTACGATCAGTTCCTGCGGATTGCAGGTTGGCGGCGGCGCAGGCTCAGCGCGGTCGTCGGTTCGGGATCGCTCCGCATCACGGGCTCCTCCCTGTCGCGCCGCACGATCGAAGCATCACGTTGTGGATCGCGCCTATCCCGCGAGACGCACGGCACGGTCGTTTGGTGGTGCCGGCATCATCCCATTCCTCGGGCCTGGTTCACACCACGGGTCCGCCGCTCACGCCGGCGCGGCCGCTTTCAATAGCGCCATGTACGCGTCGGCGCTCTCCTCACTGGTGATCGCGCGGACCACGGTTTCGTCCAACTCGCCGATGAACGGAGCCAGCCCAGCCTGGATCTCGGCTGCGGTGTCGCCGATGACCGCCGTCGCTTCCGCCGGTGTACCCATCCGCGCGAAGTTCGCCGCATAGGCGGGATAGCGACCGTAGCGCCCAGCCTCCTCAGCAAAGACTTCCCGTGCCCCGGGGCCAAAGACCGTCCGCACGTAGCCGAGGATCAACGGCCGTGGTCGACCCGCGTTCCGCGCCGCCGCGGTGACGTTCGCCGCCGACGGTGCGACGTGCTCCGCCGTGAGCCAGTTCAGGAGCACCCCGTCCGAGCTACCACCCGCCACGGCGCACATCTTCGGGCCGAGCGCACCGACGACGATCGGCGCCTCCAACCGCTCCTCCAGCGTCGCCGCGCCCTCCCGCACCCGTGCCAGCCCTCCCTGCGGATTTCCCGAGCCGATACCAACAATCAGCCGCTGCTGCGGCAGACCGAGCTCGTCGACGCGTTGCGCAATTACCTCCGCGGGCTGTCGGTCGAGCGGGATGACCCCCACGCCAAGCTGGATCTCCGCGGTCACCTCCGCCGCGGCGCGTAGCGACGCGAGTCCGTCACCGTGCGGCGTGTCATTGACCCAGAATGTGTGGTAGCCGGCTGCTTCAGCCGCGGCCGCTATGGCGCGGATGATGTCGTGCGGTAGTGCTCCCGCCACTCCGAATCCGCGCCAACCCGCACGCCGGCTCCCGGTGGTTGTCATCTCGACTCGACTCCTCGCTTCCGGCCACAACATGAACACTGAGACTGACACGGTGAAGTGTCCGGGCGCCGCCTACCACTGGCAACACCGTCGTCCGCTGGTTGCGCAACAATCTCGTGCCGGCGAGGGGATGAACCGGTCTCCTCAGTCTCGACCCAGGAGCCGATCGATAGAGATGGCTCCAGGTCCGGTGAGCGCCAGAGCAGCGGAGACCAGGCCCAGCAGCAGCGGGAACTCGTACCCTCCCTGGCCGTAGAACCCTTGCGGCCAGTGTGCCTTGCGCGCCGCTACCGCCATATCGGCCGACGCGACGAGACCGGCGGGCCGCGTTCCCAACCCGAGCGCCAGACCGAGACCCCCGCCAAACTCCGCCAGACCCGCGAGCACGGCCGCAACCTGTGGTTCGGGAACGCCCATCTGCGCGAGTGCCTGGGCGAACGATTCTGGCCCGCCTTGTTTCACTGCGGGAGCGAAGTTCGGACCGAGTGCCCCGGCAACGGGTTGAGGCGGTTCCTTCTCCGGACCGCCGAAGAGCTTCGGGTAACCATGGGCCATCAAGGTCACCCCGGCGCCCAGCCGGAGCAGCAACAGTCCCAGATCGCGTTTCATCGCCGCCTCCTCCGCGCCGTGGCATGGTCCCAACGCCCAAGTCGTTGCCTCGCAGGTTCAGAGGCGGGAGAGCGTCACCACGCGAGGTCGTCATGCAACTCACGGACCACCGGCGCGCTACAGTCCGAGACCTCAACCGGCGACCAGCCCGCTGGAAGCTCGAACACCCGCGCCATCTCGATGATCATCCGCCGCCTGTCCTCCGGTTCAGGCAGGAAGGTAGTGATCATCACCTCGTCCGCC
>DASUQU010000268.1:0-2348 GCA_036280495.1 Thermomicrobiales bacterium
GAGGAGGCTGAAGGTGCGCTCTCCGGAGCGGAAATCAGGGAGATGAAGTCCGGTGTCCGAGTTGACGACTCCGATGGCGGTCACGCGGGGGAGATCGAACCCCTTGGAGACCATCTGCGTGCCGACCACGATGTCGGTCTCGCCCCGCTCGACCTGACGCAGCAATCGTTCCGAACCGCCGGCGCGGTGGACGGCATCTTGATCCCAGCGCAGAACTCGCGCCGCCGGGAAAAGCCGCCGGACTTCACCCTCCACGCGCTGCGTTCCCGCCCCGAAGTAATCGAGTGGGCCACCGCAAGTGGCGCAGGCGTGCCGCGGCGCCTCGCGGTAGTCGCAGCGGTGACAGACGAGCCGCTCCCGATCCTGGTGATAGACGAGGGGAATATCGCAATACGGACATTGCAGCACCGTGCCACAGGCGCGGCAGAGAACGACAGTCGCCAGGCCGCGCCGGTTGAGGAGCAGAATAGCCTGCTCTTTGCGGCGCAATGTGCCGGCCAATAACTCCTGCAGGGGTACGCTCAATAACGATGTGTTGCCACGGTGCAGCTCCAGGCGCATGTCGACGACGTTGACCTGAGGCAGCTCCAGGGCGGTGCTTTCGCGCGATCCGTCAGTTGCCAGCAGTTCCGGTCCGACGCGCTCTGGCAGCGCGAGCAAACAGACGTCGCCCTGCTGGGACCGCCAAAAGGTTTCGACGGAAGGCGTCGCGCTGCCCAGGACCAGCACCGCTCTCATCGACTGCGCGAGATGCTCGGCAACCGCTCGCGCGTGATAGCGAGGCACGGAATCCTGCTTGTAGGCCGGGTCGTGCTCCTCATCGAGGACGATCAAGCCTACGTCTGGGGCGGGGGCGAAGAGCGCAGAGCGAGGTCCGACCACCACCGGATAGTCCCCGGCGGCGATTCCCTGCCAGGCGGCGTAGCGCTCCGCGTCGGAAAGTCCGGAATGGAGTACCGCCACCCGCTCCCCGAAGCGGGAGGCGAACCGGTCGGCGACCTGGGATGACAGGGCGATCTCTGGCACGAGCACGAGCGCTGATTTTCCGTGGCGAAGGCACCAGGCGGCGGCGCGCAGATAGAGCTCGGTCTTCCCGCTGCCGGTGACGCCATAGAGCAGGAAGGGGGTGCTGTCCTCGGCATGGAGGGCGCGTTCGATCGCGGTCCAGGCGACGGACTGCGCTGGGGTCAGCTCCGGAACTCGGTCCTGACCGCGATCCGGAACGGGCAGATGCAGACCCTGGATCCGCTCCACTTCCTCGACGATCCCTTTGCGGATCAGTGCGGTGAGCGAGCCGCGATTCGACCCGGATTGACCCAGAATGTCCGCCTCGGGAACGAACCCACCAGCGTCCCCAGCTGCCAGACGCGTGCGCCGTCGCAACGCGGTGATGATCGCCTCTTGCGCGGGAGCACTCCTCAGCTCGACCGCATCGGGCGCCTCGAGGAGGCGAATCCATCGCTCCTTGCGCGGCTTCGGCAAGCGACCACTAACGCGGTAGGTCGTCGTCACGGCGCCGGCCTGCTCGAGCGCGGGCACGATCGATGTCAGGCTGCTGCCAAGCGCGGATCGCGCCGCCTCGAGACTCGTCTCTCCCCGCTCCGCAAGCAGGGTGAGCAGCCGTCGCTGGGCCGGCGTGAACTGGCTGAGATCGAAGGCACTCTCGGTCAACCGCAGATAGGGCCGCGCACGATGCGAGGCGCCAGGCGGCAGGAAAAGGGAGAGCGCGTCGTAGAGGCTGCTCGCGCTCTGCCGCGCCAACCAGCGCGCGGTATCGAGTTGGTCGGCCGAAACCCGCGTCGGTGGGTCGACAGGGGCGAGCAGCGACTTGACGGCGAACGCCGGCGCTTCACCGTGCAGGCGCGCGATCACGCCAAGGGCAGGCTTGCCGCGCAGGGGAACCCAAATCACCTGACCCACTTGAACGGAATCGCGCATGTGCGCGGGTACGGCGTAGCTAAGTAAGCCATCGCCACCCGACCGCGCGCCTGCGACGGCGACTTCAGCGATCGTCGTGGTGAATTCAGGTGCCGCGAAGGAGTGCTCAGACACGCCGCAAGTCTACTGGTCGACTGAATCGGCTTGGGTCGCCCTTGTCGTGGCCAGGTAAGGAGCTTATGCTGCTGTCCGCCGGATTCGACCGGTGATCAATAGACCGTGGTCGAAAGTGGAGCAGTGATCCACGTGTACATCCTGATGCTCGATGGCCCGCTGACCTAACAGAACGGCGAACAGGTCAGCGGTAATCAGCGCCACATGGCGCTCGCCCGCGCAACACCGGGAGCGAGCATCAGCATGGAATCGATCACGGATGGCCATGGGGCCGCCAAGCCCCTGGACTCCTCATT
>DASUQU010000269.1:0-6016 GCA_036280495.1 Thermomicrobiales bacterium
GCACGATCGAGAGCCCACTCGACGATACGGTGCCCGCTACGCGCCCGATCACGTTGCGTGATCTCCTCACCTTCCGCTCGGGCTACGGGGAGTTGGGCTTCGTCGCGCCGACCAGTCCCCTCCTGAAGGCGATGATGGAGGAGCGGCTCACTCTAGCGGAGTGGCCGTTTGCGGTCACGCCCGACGAGTTCATGGAACACCTGGGCCGCCTCCCGCTCGCGCATCAGCCGGGGGAGCGGTGGCTCTACCACACGGGGAGCGAGATCGTGGGGGTGCTGATTGCGCGCGCCTCCGGTCAGCCACTGGCGACGTTCCTGCACGAGCGCATCTTCGCGCCACTCGGCATGAAGGACACCAGCTTCTGGGTGCCCAAGGAGAAGCTCGACCGGCTCCCAACCTGCTACGGGACGGATATGGTCACCGGCGAGCTGATCGTGTTGCACGAGGCGGGCAATGGCAGCTACTCGCAACCGCCCGTCTTCGAATCCGGCGGGGGCGGTCTCGTCTCGACGGTCGATGACATGCTTGTCTTCGGGCAGATGCTGCTGGCCAAGGGCGCCTACGGCCGGGAGCGCATCCTGGCGCGGCCAACGGTCGAACTGATAACCATGGACCAGCTCTCGACCGTGCAGAAGGTCACCTCGCCGTTCTTCCCGGATTTCTGGAGCACGCGCGGCTGGGGCCTCGGGGTCTCGATGGTTACCGCGCGGCAGGACATTGCCGACGTACCTGGACGCTTCGGCTGGGATGGGGCCTTCGGTACCTCTTGGTACGTCGACCCGCAGGAGGAGGTGGTGGGCATATTCCTGACCCAGCGCCGGCCGGATGTGCTGACCATCCCAACGTTCATCCGCGACTTCTGGACCTCGGCGTATCAGTTGATCGACGATTGAGGTCGCACAGGAAATGAATCAACGCGGTTCCTCGGTTTTCCGCGTGGCGAGCAGATCTGGCGTCACCCTCGCCTGCAACACGATCGTGACGTCGGTCGGGTCCGATCCCGCCACGAGAACATCCACGACCTGGGTCATCCGACGGCGACCACCCGCCACCACGCGTTCTCATCCGTTGGCGCCGTGGCTTCAAGCAGGTGCGGGGCAGCTAGCACGGCGTCGCGCCGCAGGCCCGGCACCACCATGTAGTGGATCGACTCTGGCGCGGAGACCATTGCGAGCAGACGCCAGAAGTCACGGGCGTAGTGCTCGGCTCGATTCGGTCCATTCCACTGGTACACGCCGCGGTAGGTCCCGTTCTGGTCATGGGCCAGCCACAGCTTAGAGGAGAAGCCGGGGAAGCCCACGAACAGCGGGGTGTTGAGCAGGCTTTCCGCTCGGAAGACGGCATGCCGCCAACCTCGCACGAGCCGTAGCTGGAACGCGACGAAGAGCACGCACGGCTCGGTTGGCTCCCGGCCGGCAACCACGGTCTCCCGATAGACCCGGGCCGACGTGCAGTCCGCGAACCGCAGTCGGAGGCCGACGTGGTCGCGCGGGAGGCACAGGCGCCACCCGAGCAGGAACCCAGCGGATTGGCAATCTTGTCCTGCGTGTGCATACAGAAGAACCAGGCAAGGTGTGCTCAGATGCGGCATCACGAAGCACACGCTCAACTCGGCCGCGTTGCTCCTGACTCACAAATTTTGTCAATCCGCTTAGGCACCGGTTTCATAAATGGTTGAGCGCGTCAGTGGCGCTGATGACCTGATCGATCAGTGTTGGCGGGACGTGTCGTGACGCGTGCCCTGGCCACCTCGGCTCGTTGGGGTGCCCTCCCTGATACACTCACGGCCACCGACGTAGCTCCCAGCACGGGCGAGGCCACGTTGAGCGGCGGTCCGGTGATCGCTCGCCCGTCTGACGGCCCTGTTCACCCGGCCCGGCCGCCGATCGCCGACGGCCCGGCACGACGAAGGAGGAGCGCCATGACCACAGTGACGCGGCGCACGCTCGTACATGGAGGCATCGCGGCCGGGGCCGGGGTCGTCCTGCGCCGCGGTCAGCCCATGTGGGCGGCCGAAGCTACTCCGGTCACAGTTGGCGCACCACCCCTCGACCCGGTGACGATCCCCAAGTACGTCGAGCCGCTGGTCGTCCCGCCGACGATGCCCCAGGTGCCACGGGAGCGGAGACCGGCTGATCTACCAGGGGAGATCGACTACTACGAGATCGCCGTCCGCCAGTTCCAGCAGGCGATCCTCCCGGCAAGCCTCGGTTTGCAGACGACCGTCTGGAGCTACGGCGCCATCGACCAGCCGGACTCGTTCCACTACCCCGCCTTTTCGATCGAGGCGACGGTGGAGCGGCCGGTGCGGGTGAACTGGGTCAATGGGCTCGTGGACGCTGACGGCGACTTCCTGCCCCACCTCCTGCCGGTCGATCCGACGCTCCACTGGGCGAACCCCGGCGGTGGCGTGACCGCCCGGGACCAACGCCCCCGGGTCCGCGCGACGCCCGAGGCCTATGCCGGCCCGGTGCCGATCGTGGTCCACCTGCACGGCGGGCACAACGCCGAGGAGAGCGACGGGTTCACCGAGGCCTGGTATCTGCCGGCGGCCCGCAACCTCCCGGCCGGGTTTGCCGCCACCGGAACGCTCTACGACGCGTTCGCGGCCAAGTTCGCCGACCAGTGGGGCCAGGCCTGGGAGCCGGGAACAGCGGTCTTCCAGTATGCCAACGACCAGCGGCCGGCCACCCTCTGGTTTCACGACCACACCCTGGGTATGACCCGGCTCAACGTCTACGCGGGTCCGGCTGGCTTTTATCTCCTCCGCGGAGGTAAGTCCGACCTGCCGCCTGGCGCATTGCCCGGACCGGCGCCCGCCCTCGGCGATCCCGCCGAGACGCGCTATTACGAGATTCCGATCGCCATCCAGGACCGCTCCTTCACCGCCGACGGCGCACTCTTTTACCCGCCGAGTCGCACCGTCTTCGACGGCTTCACTGGTCCCTACATCCCGGAAAGCGACGTGTCGCCGATCTGGAACCCGGAGGTCTTCGGCGATGCGATGGTCGTCAACGGCCGCACCTGGCCGGTGCTGGAGGTCGAGCCGCGCCGCTACCGGTTGCGGTTCTTGAACGGCTGCAACAGCCGCTTCCTGATCTTGAAGCTGGCGAGCGATCCCCTCGCTCCGCGACCAGTCCCCCCGGCGCTAGCCCTGCACCAGATCGGGGCCGACGGCGGCTTCTTGCCAGCGCTGGTCACCCTTGACCAGCTCCTCCTGGCTCCGGCTGAGCGCGCCGACGTCATCGTCGATTTCAGCGAGTTGTCCCCGGGTGTGGAACTCTTCCTGATCAACGAGGGGCCGGACGAACCGTTCGGGGGCGGGATGGTGGGGACGGATTTTCCCGCCGCGAATCCGGAGACGACGGGGCAGGTGCTGAAGTTCGTCGTCGCGCCACTCAGCGGGGAGGATCGCAGCCTACCGGCCAATCAGCTCACCTTGCCCGCTCGGAGCGAGCTGGGACCGGAAGCCGTGACGCGGCGGGTGTCGCTCAACGAGGAAATGTCGAAGATCCTGGCTGGCGTGGGGCCGACCGAGGCGGTCCTGGGCACCATCGACGAGGAGGGCCAACCCATCCGGCTGGACTGGGACGAGCCGATCACCGAGACCCCGCTCCTGCACGCGGTCGAGCTCTGGGAACTGCACAACTTCACCGAGGACGCTCACCCGATCCACATCCATGAGGTGCAGTTCCAGGTCGTGGACCGGGAGCCGTTCGGAGAGGCGACCCGACCCCCCGAGCCGTGGGAGAGCGGCGACAAGGACACGGTCATCGCGTACCCCGACGAGATCACCCGCGTCAAAGCCCGTTTCGACCACCCGGGCCTCTTCGTCTGGCACTGCCACATCCTCGAGCACGAGGACAACGAAATGATGCGCCCGCTCCGCGTCGAGCCGTGAGCCGAGATCGAACGTTCGGGCCTGCTATTCGGAGCGGCTGACCGAACGCGCCCTGGCCGTACCAACACGGAATACACACTCGTGGCGCCGCATCCTGGAGCTACGCGTCGACCTCCTCCAGTGGGTGGTCATCCCTGCGGCCGCCATGGCCGCAGAAGCGAACGCTACCCACGTCAACCTGGCCATGGTTGACTTCGAAGGCAACCGGGCAGATTACTGTGGCGGTCTCCAGCAACCGCGGATGCGCGGAGACCTGACCGACGCTGGACCTCACCTTCGCGGCCCTAAACGATGACGCCGACCAACGGCGTGGTCTCCCGCGGTCCGCAACCCTGGCGCTCACCCTGGACGATCGCGTCTTCAGCCAAGCCGTGCAACGGCCGGTGCGCCGACAGCCGGGTCTGTATCCGTCCGGTGTCATTAATTACGCCGTCACGACACCGACCCAACCTCTCCTCCTGCCAGCCCATTGCTGAAGCCGGGACCGCGACGCGGTCCCGTGTCCAGTGGATGAGGGGTTCCCCGATTGGCGAATCGGGCGCGACGATGCCGCCGTGGTCACGCTCGGGGATGCGCCAATACTCGATATCCTGCCCGGCCGCACAGCGCTCTTCGACGTAAGCGTCGTTGACGGAGGGATTGATGACGATGTCGGTCAGCCCCTGGGCGATCAGGAGCGGGACGGCGAGCGGCGCGGTCCGGGCATTCTCCCGCAGCCGCTCGCCCAACGCGCCGGCGGCGGGATCGGCCAGGACCGAGGTGCCGCCGAGCTGCTCGGTCAGCGCCTGCAAGGTCGGAATGTTGTTCGGATCACATTGGCAGAGATCGGCCATTTGCCGCGCGATGTCGCGTGTCTCCGCTGAGACGGCATCATCGAAGGCGACGTTCGGGTAGTACTGGCTGTAGGCGGTCGCGACGTAGGCCCTGAGGCGGACTCCGGAGGAGTCCCCGCCGTGCATGGTCAGGATCCGTTCCATGATTGCGCACCCGATGGGAGGAGGCGATCGGTCAACTGCTCGCTGCGCAGAAGGACGCCGGGTGCCGCTGGAACATCGGCGGGCGGGTCGTAGAACGCGTCAACGGGAAGCCAGGTGCGGGGGGAATCGTCGGTGTCGCCTCGGTCTGACCCACCGCCTCTGGTTGACCGAGCGGCGCCAGCTGCGCGGTCACCACCAGCACGAGACCAAGCAGACCCGACCGGATAGGCGTATACATGGCGGCTCCTCCTCCATGTGCGGTGATGACCTCGCCATTCGCTCTACGTCGTGATCAGGATTTGGACGCGTCGCTGACTTCGGGACCAAGCACACCGACACCTATCGGGATCGGCGACCGGTGCCGGTCAAGCACTCAGCCGCCGCCAGTTCGTCGGACGCGGCGAGCACCGCGTAGCCTGCGTCCTCGAGGGGGAGGGCCAGTGCGTCGCGGATGCCAGGATCGTCATCGACCACCAGGATGGGCTGCACGGCTCCATGCCCTCGCCCGAGGTCGCCTCGACGTTATGCGGTCGGCTCCACCGCGCGTTTCATCTCCTCGGTCGCCGTCGCGGCATCGTCGAGTTGCCGCTCGACCTGCACCAGGTGCGCCTCGACGTCGGTCGGGACGACCTCGCGCCGCCGCGGCCGCCGTCGCAGCACCGTCAGGTAAGTCTTGGCGGCAGTGAGACGGTCCATCAGCCGGCGCACCGCACAGATCACCCCGCTTCCCGGGCTTCGCGCCTCATCCATCTCGGTCCGCTTCTTTTGGCCGGAGTGACGCCCGCAAGACGGGTGCCAGCGCGGGCCGGTTCTCGGTGCCTCGCGTACCTCGAGACGGCTGACGGCGCGAAGGAGGTTTGAAACCGGTTTCTGGATCGAATGCAGCTACTGCGGAGCAGCCGGCACAACGGGTGCGACGATTCTTGCTCTTACAAGGCCCGCGAAGACGGCATCCAGAATGCCTGCGGTTCCAGAAGTGGTGTCAATCTGGATGACTAGCGCCCCGTCAGGAATCTGAGGTGAGACAGCTTTCACAGAAGCCAGTTGCTCTCGAAAGATGCTCAGCGTCGCATCCGAGGGTGTGTGACCCTGTACCGCCCGAGCAGCCAGGCGTGCAGCAACCGTTTCCTCGTCGCAA
>DASUQU010000270.1:0-9386 GCA_036280495.1 Thermomicrobiales bacterium
GTGGCGTACTGCGAACAGAACCCGCCAGTGGCCGCCGCTGTGTCCGTGGTAACTGGTGCGGATTCGGCCGGTGCGGCTTCGACCGGAACGGTTTCCGTTGTGGCGCCTTCCGTGGGGACGGGATTGGTCGCGGTCGCAGTCGTGGAGACTGGAGCGGCTGGGACGGGCATGATGGGCGCGCCGCCGATGAGACCGTCGCCGGCACCCGGCACCACCGGTACGCCGCCGTTTGGACCCGGATTGTCCGGGACCATCGGCGAGTAGACGGCGTTCGGATCGCCGAGCGTCTCGCCACGCGAGCCGCCGGTGAAGACGTCTCCGTAGGTGATGTCTTCACCGGCGCCCGAGGCGGTCGACATACCATCGTCGTCCGCAACGGCGGACGACCCGTTCGCATTGACTGGGATCCCGGTCTGCGCGGAGATCGAGCCCAGCGAGGAGGCGACTGCGAGTAGGGCCGCTCCGAACAATGGCAGATATCGATTCATGCTAGTTCTCCCGGCTTGAGCACAGTCGCCGCGCCAATAGGCGAAGGAGGGCGGCCGACCGCGGTGATCAGCTAGTGTCGCAACGTAGTCGTTCCCCGCATCGCGGCGCAAGACGCAGCCCCGGTACACCGGTACCGAGCGAACACGGCAACGACAACTCCAGGAACGCGCTGAAAAGCGGCGTCGTTTCGGCAGACGTGATTCGTCACGTGTCATAGCGGCCAAGGAAGCCGAGCAGCGCGTCGTTGAATGCCTCCGGGGTTTCCCAGAACATGCCGTGCCCAACCTCAGGCAGGATAGAGAGTGTCGATCCGGGAATTGCGGACGCGATCTCCCGCGAAAAACGGGGTGGAGTGAAGATATCTTCCTCACCGGCGATGATGTGAGTCGGTGCGGTGATCGCCGCCAGGCGATCACGTGCGTCAAATGGGACGATGGCGTCGCACTGGCGCCCGAACATCTCCGGCGTCTGCGGAAGGGGATTCGACTCGGCGTCGTGGCGTAGAGCGGCCATCTTCTCGGGGTCGCGGAACCAGCGATAGGTGAAGACCCAGACCCAGGTGTTTCGTGCCCAGTCGAACGCGCCCATGGCGAAGAACAGCGACTTCCATTGCAGAATGAGCTCGGCCAGCCAGGGGTCAGTGTGCGGCCACGAGCAGACGATTTGGACGCTGCGCACCAGGTCGGGGCGAGCTAGCGCTAACTCCTGAGCGATCGTGCCCCCCATGGACGCGCCGATGACATGAACCGGTCCAATCTCCATCGAATCGACCAATCCAGCGGCATCGCGGGCAAACTGATCGATGCCGTACCCACTCGTGGCTTCCCCGCAGCCGGTCTCACCGACGTCCCGGTTGTCGTACGTGTAGACGCGGTAGCGCTCGGCGAGGGCCGGGACTTGCAGATACCAACTTCCCCGCACCGCGCCCAAGCCATTGATCATCAGGACGGGTGCGCCGCCGGTGGGTCCGGCGACATCCCAGGCGACGTCGAGGTCTCCGACTCGTGTCGACGGCACGATCAACTCCTCCTCACAACAACCGGGCGCCAACGAGGAACGCCGCCAGGAAGGATGTCTGGCGGTGCGCTCTTCCTCAATTCCTCGCGCCTCCTAGCTGGTGGGCGTGGCCTCTTCTCCAAAGTCGGGCGGAACGATCGAGAAGTCGATCCAGTCGTCGACCAGCCACCGACCGTCCTGGTTGGCGAAGACGAACAACAATGTCTCCGGACCCGAGGGGGGCAGGAGCGGCTCGTTGAGGACAACGAAGGCGGTGACCCGCCCATCCGGAAGGACCGAGATGTCGGTCACGGTGATCAGTCGAACCAACGTCTCTTCGGTGCGCTGCTGGGGCGCGGCGATGCGGGTGCGGGCCAGTTCGCGGTTGTCCGCGTCGATGGTCAAGCCCCAGTAGGCGCGCCGCACGCCGTTCTCCGTCATAAGCCCCGCCGCCCGTGGGATATCTCCGGCGTTGAAGCAGGCCACAACTGCGCGAGCGGCCTCTTTGATGGAAATGGAGGTCTTGACGTCGGCGATCTCGCCAAGTGGGGGGGTGATCTGGGTCATTGCCGGCGCGGGCACGCCGTCGCCATCGAGATTGAGAATGGCCGCGATGTCCTCGTAGGCCTGTGGCTCCGCGACGCATTCCGAGGGAGCGACAAGTCGCGGGTTTTCGGCGCCATCCGCTTCCGGCGTACCGTCCTGGGCAAGAACCGGGCCGGTCGCCAGTAGTGTCGCAAGCGGCGCGATCGTCAGCGCTCGCCATCCTCGCATATCGAACGTCCTCCCAACCCGCGGCGCAGGTTGTCAGTGTACGAACGGCCACTATAGCACCCCCATGGGGCCAACTCTGTGGCCATGGGTATCTACGGCGGACAGGTCTTGAAGGTCTTCATGGCGCTGAATCACGACACTGAAGCACCTTCATCGACGACCGGGAGTGGCGGCCAAAGGACAGCCACGGCCCACCGGGATGATCTGGGTGGGCTGTACCAATGAAGAGCCGGAGCGCTAGTAGAGCCGCTGCTTGTCGAGTATGGGAGACATCTGGTCGACCTCACCGGCGAGGTAGTGACCGAGATTTCTGATGAACAGGTCGGCGATCTTGGCGTTTTCCGTTGCTACGGTGCTTGCCGAGTGGGGGTTGATCAGGACATTCGGCAGATCCCAGAACGGCGATTCCGACGGTAGCGGTTCTTCTCGGAACACGTCCAGAGCGGCGAAGGCAATGCGTCCCTCGCGCAGGCCGCGCAGCAGCGCGGTCTCGTCGACGATCGCGCCTCGCCCGATGTTTACGAAGACCGCCCCGGGCTTGAGCGCGTCAAACTCGGCCGCTCCTAAGAGGTCTTCGGTCTCCGGGGTGAGCGGAGCACAGACGACCAGACAGTCGGCTTCGGCCAACATGTGGTGCAGTTGCTCGCGACTGTAGAGCTGGTCGACGCCAAGCGATTCCACCCTCGCCGGATCGCAGTCCCGCCCCAGGGCAACCACACGCATGCGGAATGCGCGGGCGATGCGACCGATCTCCCGGCCGATGCGGCCGGGTCCGATGATGGTCATTGTCCGCCCGGCGAGCTCGATGCCGGCGAAGCGATGCCACTGGTGTGCCTGCTGTTCTTCTTTGAGGCGGCCGAGCTCCTTGGTGTGGTAAAGCAGCGCGGCAAAGACGAACTCGGCGAGCGGCTGGGCATGGATGCCACTGGCGGTGGTGACGATGAGGTGGGAATCCTGCAAACCGAGCCGCTGCACGAGAGGACCAACGCCGGCGGACGTGGTCTGCACCCAGCGCAGCTTCGGGGCTAGTTCCAGGAGGGGACGAGGCTCCTGCTGGGGGAAGTCGAGGAGAACCTCCGCCTTACCCAGGAGCCCGTGCCATTCCTGCTCCTGAGCGGGATTGCGCCGCCATGCCGGATCGCCGTGGTCGGCGATGTAGCGCGGCGCTGGCAGCAGATCGGGACGGAAGATCAGGTCAATGCGATCCGGGAACGCGCTGGCGATGCGCTCGACGTACTCGGGTTCCAGAGGTGAGGTGACCATCACCACGACCCGATCGCCGGTTGCCTTAGTCACGATCAATATGCCAGCGCGTGCAGCGTGCGAGCCAGCACCTCGGTGCCGGCGGCCGCGTCGTCTGCCGAGGTGAACTCCTCCGGGCTGTGACTGATGCCGCCTCGGGAGCGGACGAAGATCATAGCGATCTTCGCGATCTCAGCGAGCTGCATGCTGTCGTGCACAGCACCAGACGTCATCGGTATCGCCGGCACTCCGGCTTCCGCCGCGGCGTCGGTAATGCGTGCGACCACGTCGGGGTCGCACGCCACCGGTGGCCGGTCACTGTCGACACGCAAGGCGACCGCCAGATCGCGCCGCCGCGCGACCTCGTCGATCAGTGCCTCGTGCCGGGCCAGGAGGAGCTCGCGCTGCGCCGGGTCGGGCGATCGCGCGTCGACCGTGAAGGCGACCTGCCGTGGAATAACGGCCCGCTCGTTGGGGGAGACGATGACCCGGCCGACGGTCGTCACACAGGGGCGTCCCATGCGGTGCGCCGTATTGATCACGCCGCTGATGATCTCAGCCGCGCCGGCCATCGCGTCCCGTCGCAGATCCATCGGGGTCGTGCCAGCGTGGTTGGCAGAACCCTCCAACGTGACAAGGTACTGGCGGTAACCGGTGATCTTCTCCACGACGCCGACCGGGATGTCCTCGCGCTCGAGGAAGGGACCCTGCTCGATGTGGAGCTCGATGAACGTTTCGATGTCATCGCGGCGTGTCTCCCCGAGCAGGGCCGGGTCGAGTCCCACATCGCGCATGGCCTCCGCCATCGTCACGCCATCGTATCCGCGGAGCCGTCGCGGTTCCTCTGGCGCAATTCGCCCCACAATCGCCCGTGAGCCCCAGAAGTTTGCGGTCGGGAAGCGGGACGCTTCCTCCTCGACGAGCGAGACGACGCCAATTGTCTGCCGCGGCTGCCCGTGGCGCTCGCGCAATGCCGCCACCGCGGCGATCCCGGCGACGACGCCAAGTGCGCCGTCAAACCGCCCACCGGGGTTCTGGCTGTCGATATGGGATCCGGTAGCGACGATAGGCCGCTCCCGGTCGTGGCCGTCGAGATAACCCCAGACGTTGCCGACCGCGTCCCGCTCCACGCGCAGACCCGACTCTTCCATCCAGACGGCCACCTGATCCTGGGCGGCGACCCACTCTGGACTGTAGACGAGCCGCGCCACGCCGGTTTCGCCGTGGGCGCCGTACTGGGACAGCTCCCGAATGAGGGACTCGACCCGGTCGGGGTCGATCCAGCGTCCATTGGCCTCTACCTTGGGTGTCACGTCGTCTCTCCATATCCACGGCGCAGGAATCTGCCGGACCCCGGACGGGCGGTCATGCGTTCGAAGCCCTGCAGTGTATCGTCGAAGATCGTCTCGCCTCGCCGAATCGTCCGCACAACGCGGCCGGTGATCTCCCTGCCTTCGTACGGAGTCCACTTCTGCTTGTGCAGCGCGTCATCGACAGTGATCGTCCAAGTCGCCTCGGGATCGAAAAGGGCGATGTCCGCGTCTGCTCCAACCGACAGGGTTCCTTTGCGAGGGTAAAGACCAAAGATCCGGGCCGGATTCGCGGCGATGAGCGCCACGAAGCGTTCCACCAGCAGACCTCGTTTCACAACCGCCTCGGAGAAGAAGGCTGGCAAGAGCGTCTGCACGCCAGAGAGCCCCAGCGGGGCCTCAAAGATGTCGTCGTCTCCGGCCTGTTTGCTTTCGACGGTATAGGGGCAGTGGTCGGAGCAAACGAGGTCGATCGTGCCATCGCACACGTACTCCCAGATACCATCGACCTCGGTCTGTTCGCGGAGGGCGGGTGCGCACCGCGCGAAACCAGCCAGGCGAACGAGATCGCTGGTATTGAGCATGAGGTACTGGGGACATGTTTCGGCGGTGACGCGGACGCCACGTTCTTTCGCTTCCCGGATGAGGGCCAGCGCGCCGACGGAGGCGACGTGACAGATGTGGACGTGGCATCCGGTCTCCTTCGCCAGCAGGAGCGCCGTGTTCACGGCAACGGTCTCAACCAGGGGCGGCCTCGATTCCGCGTGCGCCAGCGGGTCCTTACGCCCGGCGGCTCGCAGGCGATCAAGCCCATCACTCAGGAGCTGATGGTCCTCGGCATGGAGTCCGTAGGGTAACTCGAGACGGGCAGCCTCGCGCATGGCCCACAACAATTGCGCGTGATCGACGGCGGGAAAGAAGGGCGACGAGGAGGCCATGAACGATTTGAACGCGGCGGCGCCTTCCCGGGCCATCCCATCGAGGTCACTCGCAGTCTGCCCGGGAGCGCCAATCACTCCACCCCACAGGGCCATGTCGATGACAGCGTTCTGCTCGACAAGCTGTTGCTTCTGCTTCAGCAGCTCCCGGGTGGTCGTTGTCGGATGCGCCTGGGGCATCTCGACGGCAGTCGTAATCCCACCGGCGCCCGCGCCCGCGCCGCCAGAGGCGAATCCTTCAAGCAGACGGGGATCGGGTTCCTCGAAGTGAGTGTGGGTGTCGATGCCGCCTGGAATGAGCCAGAGTCCAGTGGCGTCGATTCGCTCCGCGGCCGACCAGTCGCTTGCGTCGAGTGTCAGCGCGGCGATTCGCTCGTCCGCGATGACGACGTCCGCTGGGAACACGCCGCCTTCGATGACGATCGTCCCGTTCTCGATGATGACATCGGCGTCTGCCATGCCGTGCCTGCCCACTTCCGTCCCTGGGTTGACCTCGCGAGATGCGCCGAGAAACGATACCCGGCCGCCGGGGATGCGCCAAACGGAGCCAGGCAATGATCGCTTTCACGCTCCGAATGGCGGAGCGATTCATTGACAGCAGTTGGAGCGGTGCATAGGCTTTCGGACATGACGAGTGCTGCAGGTGAATCGCGGAACGGCATGCCTGAGGGCCGGGGTGCGGCAGCGTGAGCGCGACCGGGTATCCCGCGCCCGGGAGCGGACCGGCACGCACGAGCCGCGGCGTTGATCTTGCCACCGCGCTGACCCATCTGGTCCTGGTCGTCGCCTGCCTCACCATCCTGCTGCCCATTCTCTGGACGGCACGAACGTCATTCGCTAACCGCCGCATCGCGTACGATCCGGCCACCTTGCTTTTCGTGCCGACACTCGACAATTACGTGAAGATCTTTGCCGAAGAGACGTTTCTCAAGTATTTCTGGAACTCGCTCTGGATCGGTCTGGCCTCGGCCGCCTTCAGTCTCGCCATCGGCTCGCTGGCGGCCTACTCCATTGCCCGGTTCCGCACCGGAGGGCAGCCGTTCAGTCTCACCGTGCTCGGAACGCAAATGCTGCCGCCAGTGGTGCTGATCATCCCGTTTTATTTGCTGGCGCAGCGGTTTGGCCTGCTCGACCGGGGGTGGGCGCTGGCGCTGGTCTACCTGTCGTTCAACCTGCCGTTCGTGGTCTGGATCCTAATCGGCTTCTTCCAGGGCATTCCCCGCGAGCTGGAAGAGGCGGCGTTGGTCGACGGCAGCGGCCGCCTTGGGGCTTTCTGGCGCATCATCGTCCCGCTGTCGCTACCGGGCATGCTAGCGGCCGGGGTCTTTGCCTTCGTCCTCTCCTGGAATGAGTTTCTCTTTGCCCTGGTGTTGACGGGCCGTGGCTCGAAGACGCTCCCCGTGGCGCTTGCGGGGCTGATGTCATCACAGGGGGACCAGATCGGGGCTATTTGTGCCGCGGCGGTGACGATGATCGCGCCGATCGTGGCGTTGACCTGGGTGATCCAGCGGTTCCTGGTGCGCGGGCTCACCTTTGGCGCCGTCAAATGACCCCGCCTCGAGCCGCAACACCTCCTCTGCAGCTCGATCACTGCGTTATTCACATCACGGACTGGAAGCGCTCCAACACGTTCTATCGTGAGGTCCTCGGGGCGGAGATCGTGCCGGCTGGCGGGGGTTGGGTGTATCGTTTCGGCAAGATACAACTCAACGTCCATGGGCCGGGTGTCGAGGCCCATCCAGTCGCGCGCTTGCCGGTCCCGCCGGGTGGTAGCGATCTCTGCTTCGTGTGGTCGGGGCCAGTCACCGCGGCCGAGACGCACCTAACGCGACATGGAGTACCGGTGGAGCTGGGTCCAGTGGAACGACGAGGGGCACGTGGCGTCGGGATGAGCGTCTATTTCCGGGATCCGGATGGGTCGCTGCTGGAGTTCATCTCGTACGCCGAGACCTGACAGGGATTACACCTTTCGGATTGCGCTGGAAGAGGCGAACCGCACGCCGCAAAGTCGCGGCGAAAAGCGTAGGAGGTCGCAATGGGACGTAGTGGTCGTGGAATTGTGCGTGAACGGCGTTTCGATCGCCGCCGGCTCTTGCAGACGTCCGGGGCGGCCGCGCTGGCGCTCGGCTCCGGGCTTCATCTCGGCCGAGGTACTTCGGCGCAGGAGGAGATCGCGTTCTCGCGTGATTACGAGGGAACGACGATCAATCTCCTGATGGAGGATCTCCTCGAAACGCAGATCATCGAAGACATGCTCCCCGAGTTCACCGAGCTGACCGGCATCACCGTCAACTTCGAGAAAGTCGGTTACGGCGTGATGCACGAGAAGCTCGTACCGCAACTGGCGGCCGGTCCAGGAAATGGCACCTACGACGTGCTCGAGGTTGACTTCTACTGGGTCTATGAGTTTGCGCGGTCGGGATGGATGGAAGATCTCGGGCAGCGAATCACGGACAGTGGCGGCGCGATCGCGCTCGATCGCTACATTCCGGCGACGCTGGACATCGTCTCCCAGGCAGACGGCAAGACCTGGTACGTGCCGTTCTATGCCTACCCCATGGGGCTGATCTACCGTGATGATCTCCTCAACGACGAGGCGTTCAAGGAGGAGTTCAACGCGGCGACGGGAATGGATCTGACCATCCCGGACAGCGTCGAGAGCTACGTCGAGCTTGCCAAGGCGATCACGGAGTGGAAGGGCGAGGAGCTCTACGGCGCTGCGATGACCGCGCAGCAAGTCGACCCGATCGTGATGGAGTTCTGCAACTTCCTCTACAGCTCCGGCGGTGACTATTACAACGCCGACCTCACCGCGCCGGCGATCAACGGCGAGACCGGCGTCCGAGCCGCTGAGCTCTACATCGACTGCGTCAACAACGCCGCGCAGCCAGGCGCGGCCAGCGCCAACTACGATGACTCGATCGCGGTCTACAGCCAGGGTCGCGCCTTCAGCTCGGTCAGCTTCATGTGGATGCTGGCCGTGGTCGACGGCGACGAGGAAGCTGTGGCACGGGGGAAGAACAAGGCTGCCGTCATGCCGGGCGGCACCGGGCTGAGCGGCGCCTGGGGCTGGGGTATCCCAATCAGCTCGCCGAATCCGGATGCGGGGTGGGAGTTCGTGCGCTGGGTCGAGTCGCCAGACGTGGCCCGCCGACGTGCTCTGGCCGGCAGCTTGCCCACGCAAATGGCGCCGTACGAGGATGAGGAGATCCTGGCCAAGTACCCCTGGCTGCCGCAAGCGGGCGAGATGATCACCGAAGGCAAGGGGCTGCCTGCGGTGACGAAGCAAACGCAACTGGTCGAGATCGTGGGTCGCCACCTCGCCGAAGCGGTAGCGGGCGGGGCGACCGCGCAAGAGGCGATGGACGCGGCCGCGGCGGAACTGGCCGAACTGCTGTAGTGCGTTTGGACAGATAGGGCAATAGAGCCGGTACATGGCTAGCGAGCAGATCATCGGGGGTGCCCTGCCACGGCGGGACTTCGCGACAGCGAAGTCCCGCCGGTGGCGCGGCTCGCCTGATAGCGCGTTCCGTTATGGGATGACGCTGCCCACGGTCCTGGCGCTGCTCCTGGTGGTGGCCTTCCCCCTGGCGTTTGCGCTCTACGTCTCGACCCACGACTACGACCTGACCGAGGG